>JAFGDY010000113.1 GCA_016931895.1 Anaerolineae bacterium | reverse complement strand
CCGCCCCGGCCGCGCCGCCTTCGGATTGCATTTCCACCACCGTGGGGATGGTGCCCCAGATATTGGTATCGCCCCTGGCGCTAAAGGCATCGGCGTGTTCGCCCATTCCAGAGGACGGGGTAATGGGGTAAATAGCAATTACCTCGTTGGTTTTGTGGGCAACGTAGGCTGCCGCCTCGTTGCCGTCAATCGTAACTTGCGTTCGAGTCATAATAATGTCTCCTTTGATCGAAAACTAGATGTTTTTCATTAATGCAGCCAAACGCTCCGGTGTCCCGGCGACAGCATTGAACCCGGACATCGGAGCGTATCATTGCGTTCTGGCTCAGCCGCCACTGGTGGAGTTTTGGCCTGAATAGCACCTTTTTATCTTACTCTCTTTGGGCGGCTGGCAACAGTGACACATGTCATCTTTCTAGGCGATACATGTCATCTGTGTGATATTCGTCACGATAATGCTCGGTAGGGGGTTCTATAAGGTATCTTTTAACACCTGCGCCGACTTTTTGGTCATGCCCGGCACGGCGGCCAGTTCTTCCACACTGGCTTCACGAATGGCCCGGATGGAGCCAAACTTTTGCAGCAGGGCGCGGCGGCGTTTGGGGCCAATGCCGTCAATGTCGTCGAGGCTGGAACGGACCGCGCTTTTGCCGCGCAATTGGCGATGGTAGGTTACGCCAAAACGGTGCGCTTCGTCGCGGATGCGCTGCACCAGGAACAGGGCCTGGGAATTGCGGGGCAGCATGATGGATTCCGACTCGCCCGGTCTGAAGATTTCTTCCTCGCGTTTGGCCAGCCCCACCATGGGAATCGCGTCGCGCAAGTCAAACTCGTCCAACACGGCCAGGGCGGCGTTCAATTGGCCCTTGCCGCCGTCAATGATCACCAGGTTGGGAATGAGGGCCCAGGCGTCTTCGCTTTTGTCCACTTTTGATTTGTCCCGGTAGCCCTCGTCGGTCATGCGTTTGAAGCGGCGGCGCAGCATCTCTTGCATGCTGGCGTAATCATCCTGCCCCGCCACCGACTTGATTTTAAAACGCCGGTAGTCGTTTTTACGAGGCACGCCTTTGGCAAACACCACCATGGAGCCAATAGTATGCGCGCCCTGCAAGGTGCTGATGTCGTAACACTCAATGCGCAGCGGCGGCTCCGGCAGGTCGAGCGCTTGCTGCAATTCAGCCAGGCCCTCGGTTTGTTTGCTCTCGTCGGCGGCCCATTGGGCGCGGAGATGGTTCAGGGTTTCCAGCGCGTTTTCGGCGGCCAGTTCCAACAGTTCCTTTTGTTTACCCCGGCGGGGCACCTTTAAGGTCACCTTGTCGCCGCGTTTGCCCTGCAACCAATCGCGGATGATCATCAGTTCGTCCACATCTTTGGGCAGTAAAATCTGGGGGGGGATCTGGGTGGATTGGTCGTAAAATTGTTTCAAGAACGAGGTCATGATTTCGGCGTCTTCCTCTTCCGCCGTTCCTTCTAAAACAAAATAGTCCCGGCCCACCAGTTTGCCGCCGCGAATAAAAAAGACCTGCACACAAGCGTCGCCGTCGGCGCGGGCAAAAGCCACTACATCTTCGTCCATGGTGGTGGCGCTGACCACTTTTTGTTTTTCCACCACCTGATCTATGGCCTTGATCTGGTCGCGCAGTTGGGCGGCGCGTTCAAAATCAAGGTTTTCGGCGGCGGTTTCCATCTGGCGGTGAATATCGGCCACTACCGGCTCAATGTTGCCGTTCAAAAAGTCGCATAAATTATCAATTATTTGGCGATACTCGGCCTGGTTGACCGCGCCAATACAGGGCGCGGCGCAGCGGCCCAGGTGATAGTAGAGGCAGGCTCGCTCGTCCTGGCCGTTAATTACGCGGGTGCAGGTTAAATAAGGAAAAATCTTGCGCACCAGGTCCAGGGTTTGGTAGGCGGCCCAGGCGGCGGTGTAAGGGCCAAAATAGCGCGCGCCATCGTTTTGCAAACGGCGGGTGGTGGTGACGCGGGGAAAGGGGTCTTGCCAATGCACCTTGATGTAGGGGTAACGTTTATCGTCTTTCAACCGCACATTATAGTAGGGTTGATACTTTTTGATGAGCGTGTTTTCCAGCAGCAGGGCTTCCAGTTCGCTATCGGCCACAATGAATTCGATGTCGGCAATTTCTTCCACCAGGCGGCGGGTTTTGGGGCTGCCGGTTTGGGCGGATTTATGAAAGTAAGAACGCACCCGGTTCTTCAGGTTAACGGCCTTGCCCACATAAATCACTTTGCCCTGGGCGTTTTTATGCATATAAATGCCCGGCCGGGCCGGTAAATTTTTTAGAATTTGCTCGATCTTGGCTGTCATGAGAGTGATCCGGCCTGACGGATTTTGAAAACCGATCAGACCTTCCAGTTTCTTAAGAACATATTTTACCACCTGACCAACGCCAAAACAAATGGGTTTTCCGGTGAAGATGACCACAGTACCCTCATCCCCTGATAAATTTTATGGTATAATGGAACTTGTTTGAACATGCCAGCAACATTGACCTGCTGGGTCATCAAATTAACCGGAGCGGTGATTAAACCCTTTTGCCCCAAGAACAACCTCATTAAGGACCAACCATGACCAAAGATAAAGACACCCTGCTCATAGTTGACGACAGTCCCGAAAATTTAGATTTGCTGTGCGTTTATTTACAGGGTTGCGGCTTCAGCGTATTGGTGGCTGAAAACGGTGAGGAAGCGCTACAAAAGGTCAATGAGGTCCGGCCCGACTTGATTCTCCTGGACGTAGTGATGCCGGTGATGGACGGCTTTGAAACGTGCCAGCGTTTGCAGGAAAACGAAGCTACCCGGGACATCCCCATTATTTTTATGACGGCCCTGGCCAACACCGCGGACAAAGTAAAAGGTTTTGCCCTGGGCGCAGTGGATCACATCACCAAACCCCTCCAGCCGGAGGAGGTGTTGGCTCGCATCACCACCCACCTGACCATTAAAAAGCTGCAAAAAAATCTCCAAGAACAAATCAGCGAGCGCGATAATTTGATTGCCCAATTGGATGCGTTTGCTCACACCGTAGCCCACGACCTCAAGAGTCCGCTGGGCCTGATCACGGGCTACATTGGTTTTTTACAAGATAATTGGATGACCATCCCGGCCGAACAAAGACAGGAATACCTGCAAACTATTGCCCAAACCGGCTACAAAATGAGCAATATCATTGAGGAATTGTTGCTGCTGGCCAGCATCCGCCAGAGCGAGGTTAAGGTAAAGCCGCTAGACATGGGCCAGATTGTGGCCGAGGCCTTGTTGCGCCTGGATTACCTGGTTGAAAAATACCAGGCTGAAGTTATTGTTTCCGATAATTGGCCGGTGGCAGTGGGCCATCGGCAATGGGTTGAGGAAGTGTGGGTTAATTATGTTAGTAATGGCCTGAAGTATGGCGGCCAGCCTCCGCGCCTGGAACTGGGAGCCGTGCCTTACGAAAACGGCTCTATTTGCTTTTGGATCCGGGATAACGGTCCGGGGTTAACCCCAGAAGAGCAAGCGCAATTATTCACCCGTTTCACCCGCCTGGACCAAACCCGGGCCAAAGGATACGGCCTGGGCTTGTCTATTGTGCAGTACATTGTGGAAAAACTCGGCGGGGAAGTAGGGGTGAACAGTAAAGAAGGACATGGCAGTATTTTTTCTTTTACCTTGCCGGCGGCAATTTATCAGAAGGGATAACTTAGGCTCCTAAGCTCACGCCTGCTGGCGCCGCTCATCGTGCAAACGCAGGATATGGCGCAGCACTTCGGCCCGATTAAAAGCGTGGAGCCGCCGCGAGCGCTGGCCAACAGAGAAGAAGTAATGATCGCCCAGCACTACCTGGATATTCCAACTGTGCAGCCCCATGCTTTCCAGCAAGTCCAGGGTTGGCCCCAGGGCCACCAGCCGGTCTTTGTGGCCCAACATCACAAACACATTGCTCCAATCGCGGGGGGGCGCGGTTTCTTCAGACAAACCGAGGGCAAAAAAAACCTGGGCAATCGTACCCTTGTCGGTTTGTTGAAAAATACGCACGTGCTCATCTTTAACAGCCTGGCTGGCGTTGGCCGCTAACAGGTCCATAATTGGCACGGCCAGGCGGCCTTTGAACGTATCCAAAAAGCCATATTGCACACCGGCTCCAATGCCCAAACCCAGGGTTTTATAGAGGGCTTTTTTCACCGTATCCTTATGCAGCATGGCCGGAGCCAGGGCCAGCAAGCTGTAGGGGGTTTCCTCCCAACCTCGTTTGACCTTGTGAAAAATAGATGCCCCACTCATCGAATGTCCCACAAAAGTAAAAACCTGTCGCTGACCGCCGGGGCGATGCAGCTTGAGCAAATTGAGCCATAGCTCCACCGCCTGCATATTGCCACGCGGCCCGCACAACTCCAAAAGCGGACTCTCAGCCTCGATGAAGGGCGACCCGCCAAAGCCATTGACATCCAAGGAAAAACAGATCAGGCGTGGGTTGGCCTCACACACGGCGGCGGGCAAATCTTCCCAGATAGCGTGGCTGCCATCCCAGCCGTGCAAAAAGATAACATATCCTTGAGCATTAGCCGCCAGCTCAGGGGCGGGCTGGACTCGCCCGGCAGGCCGGCGGTGGTAGTATACGCGCCAGGTAAAATCGGCCAGGCCGGTTTCCCGTTGAAATTGGGGTAATACGCGAGAGGAGATAGTTTCTGTAGCCGTGGCATGGGTAAGGCTGTGTAGCTGGCTCTTTACCCACTGCTGCGACTCCTGCCGGAGCGCGAGCGAGGTATTGAGCCAATCCCAGCGCCCGCGCCGTTTTTTACGCGCCATTTATTTCCTGCCACCCCCATCTAAAAAACTATTGCCAATATTTTATCATAGGTGAGAGGGCATTGAAAATAGGAGTTTGGGGGGAAGACATTAATAGGCGCCAGGCCGCGTCAACGGCAAATATTTTTTACTCGGTTCGCCCGCCGTAACGACGATCTCGCCGGCTAAACTCGCATAGGGCCTGGTAATACTCCTCTTTGCCAAAAGCGGGCCAGTAGGTGGGGGTGATGTAATACTCGGCGTAGGCGGCCTGCCAGATGAGAAAGTTGCTGGTGCGGAACTCGCCGCTGGTGCGGATGATCAAATCGGGGTCCGGCGACGTGCCGGTATACATGTAGCGGCTCAACAATTCTTCGGTTACGTCCTCGGGTTTCACATTATCGCGCATCAGGCTTTGGACAGCGTGGACAATTTCATCCCGGCCCCCATAATTAAAGGCCACGTTGAGCACAAGCCGGTTGTTGTTTTTGGTCAGGTCAATCGCGTGAATCACTTTTTTGCGAATGGCCGGATTCAGTCGTTCTAACTGGCCGATATGCCGCAACTGCACGCCGTTTTTGTGCAACTCATTCAATTCCCGGTCAATTACATTTTCCAGAATACTCATCAAGCCTTTCACTTCCAGGGGCGGGCGTTTCCAATTTTCAGTAGAAAAAGCGTAAATGGTGAGCATTTTTACGCCAAATTCCACCGACGCCTCCAAAATACGCCGTAGATTCTCGGTGCCGGCCCGGTGTCCTTCCAGTCGGGACTTGCCCCGTTCCTGCGCCCAACGCCCGTTGCCGTCCATAATAATGCCCACGTGGGAAGGGGGATTGGGCAGTGGGGGAAATTTTTTCTGGCCTGTTACTTCTTCCTGGTTTTGTATCATCACCATATCCATCATTTTTCCACTCCTGTTTTAAGGCAGCTCTCAAAATACGGATTGCGTATGGCAAGGATGATTTCCACAGCCGCCTCCGCCATCACTGGGGTAAACGTGATTCTGGGAACTGCCTGACTGCTAATACAAACGATTTATCAAAAACTCTGTCATCGTCCTCAAATCAGACTGCGCCTGGTTTGAGGCCCCAATTTTAGCCAGGGCGGCAAACGATTTCTGTTTGTAATTATCGGCCACCCCCTGAGCATAATGTTGCGCCTCCACCAGGGCCAAACATTCGCGCACAAACTCAATTTCCGGGGCGGATAAAGGCTCTGGGGTGGCGTAATAAGCCTCCAGTTTTTTTTGGCGCGCCCCATCTATCTGATCAAGCATATAAATCACGGGCAGGGTTTTCTTTTTGCGGCGCAGATCGTTAACGGCGGATTTGCCGGTTTGCTTACTATCGCCCCATATTCCCAATACGTCATCACGAATTTGAAAGGCCAGGCCAATATTGTGCGCAAAGTCGCTATAATTCTGGATGATGTCTTCGTCCGCGGTGGCCAGCCTGGCCCCGGCCAGAATAGCAGCCTCAATCAAGGCCCCGGTTTTTTTATACACCATGTCCAAGTACATGCCGGTTGACACGTTTTGAATCGTTTCAAATTTCAGGTCCAAATCCTGTCCTTCGGTGAGCCGCAAACAGGCTTCGTTGACAACGCGCAAAACCGCAAAAATTCTTTCGGGGGCAATTTTGGCCGGATCAAGCTGATACAGGGCTTTGTAAGCTAACGAATAGAGATGGTCACCGGCATTAATTACGGCGGGCTGGCCCCAGATTGTCCAGGCGGTGGGGCGTCCGCGGCGCTCCACATCATTATCTTCAATGTCATCGTGCAACAAACTGAAGTTGTGGATGATTTCAATAGACGCCGCCACCGGCAGGGCGTCTTGATAATTGCCGGTAATGGCCTCATAAACCAAGAGGCTGATGACGGGCCGCAGCATTTTGCCCCGCTTAGAAGTTGTTGGCTGAAAATTTTCATCCATCCAGCCAAAATGATAGCCAATAATGCCCCGCATAAAAGGTGGGGTTTCATTGACCAGGCGTTTGATGGTATTGTCAATATCTGCGGCGTATTTGGCCACAATTTGATTAATGGTAGACATTTTTTTTAGCTGAAACTTCACCTACCGCTTTATCAAACAAGGTAGTCTTTAAGGCTAAACGTCATTATCAGCAAAACAGGGGAAATAGGCAAAATGAGGGATTTGGTTTAAGCAAGGGTTAAAAGACAAAAAACTCAGACGTATGTACGTACATCCGAGTTTTTTCTGGTCCAGCCCTTTAGGTTTTAATAGTTGAGCAAACCAAGAGCTAAACCTCCATAATTTCTTTCTCTTTGGCCTCACCAATTTCATCGGCTCTTTTGATGTAATCGTCGGTGAGTTCTTGCAATTCGTCTTTACCGTGGTAAAAATCATCTTCGGTAATCAGGCTTTCTTTTTCAAAACTGCGCAAGTCTTCCAGCCCCCCGCGCCGAATATTACGAATGGAAACTTTGGCCTCTTCTACCCGCTTAGACACAGATTTGCTCAACTCCCGGCGGCGTTCCTCGGTGAGGGTAGGAATCTGCAACCGGATTAATTTGCCATCGTTGTTGGGGGTCAGGCCCAGATCCGATTGCAGAATGGCTCGCTCAATGGCCTTAAGGGCGGTGGGGTCATAGGGACGAATGGCAATTAATTGCGCTTCGGGCACGCTAATTGAGGCGACTTCTTGCAACGACGTTGGCGTGCCGTAATAATCAACCACCAATTTGTTCACCAACCCGGCCGAGGCCCGGCCGGTGCGCAAGCTGGCCAAATCATGTTGCAAACTCTCAATGGATTTTTCCATGCCGTCTTTGGCTTCGGCCAGAACATCATTGATCATTTTTTACCTCCACTGGATAGAATTACAAATAGCAAATTACAACTAAAAAAATGATTGACGGTTGCTATTTGCCACTTGCAACTTGCATGCTACTTGCTACCTGGCTACTTGTCAATTCAATAGCTAATCAGTGTGCCCACGGTTTTGCCCAACACCGCCTTTTTTAAACTATCGGGTTGCCACAGGTCCAGCACAATAATGGGCATTTGGTTATCCATGCACAGGGTCAGGGCCGTGCCGTCTAAAACTTTTAATCCCAGGTTAATGGCCTCAATATACGTTAATCGCTCAAATTTTTTGGCCTGGGCGTCAACTTTGGGGTCCGAGTTGTAAACGCCGTCCACTTTGGTAGCTTTTACCAAAAGTTCGGCGTCAATTTCCATGGCCCGCAGAGCGGCAGCGGTGTCGGTGGTAAAGTAGGGGTTGCCCGTGCCCGCGCCCAAAATCACCACCCGTCCCTTCTCCAGATGGCGGATCGCCCGTCCCCGGATATAGGGTTCGGCCACGGCGCGCATTTCAATGGCGGTTTGGACGCGGGTTTCTATGCCAATCCGGCTCAGGGCGTCGGCCAGGGCCAGCGCATTCATCACGGTAGCCAACATGCCCATGTGGTCGGCCGTGGCCCGATCCATGCCGTGGTCCAGGCCATCCTTGCCCCGCCACAAATTACCCGCGCCAATAACCATGGCAATCTCAATGCCTAACTGATGAATATCTTTGACGGTGGTGGCCACAGAGTCGGCCAAATCAGGGTTAATGCCAAAATTATTCTCGCCGGCCAGCGATTCGCCCCCCATTTTTAACAAGATACGATGATATTTTGGCAAGGTCATAAAATATTCCTCAAAATTTTATTGACTTTACACAGAAAGGCCGGAACAATTTGCTTGTTCCGGCCTTGTTGACAGGCTCACTAAACGCCTCGCTCAAAGCGGGCAAAGCGTCTCACCGTAATATTATTGCCCGATTTCTGCAACAATTTAGCAATGGTCAGATCGGGGTCTTTAATAAACTCCTGGTTGAGCAACACCACTTCGCTATACCACTTTTTGAGTTTGCCTTCGACTATTCGTTCTTTGATGTTGTCGGGTTTTTTATCCTCAACCAATTGGGTCTGGAAAAACTCCTTTTCGGCGGCAATCGCTTCAGCCGGAATATCTGCTTCAGAGACGTAATGTGGGGCAGCCGCGGCAATTTGCAGGGCCAGGTCGTGCACCAGTTCGGCAAATTGACTGTCCCTGGGGTCGCCGCCGGCCACCTCTACCAACACGCCCACCCGCGCGCCAGGGTGAACGTAGCTTTCAAGCATTCCTTCACCGGGCAGGTCAAAGCGGGCCACCCGGCGGACGATCATATTTTCACCCAGTCTGGCAATGATCTCGGTGAGTTGTTCCTGCACGGTTTTGCCGGGATCATCAAGGTAAGGAGCCGCTAACAAAGCTTCAACGCGGTCAAGGCCGGGTTGCTCCAACACCTGCTGAACCATAGCGTCCACAAATTTTTGAAAATCCTCGGTGCGGGCCACAAAGTCGGTTTCACAATTAACCTCAACCATTACGGCGGTTTGGCCATCATCGCTCATCTGCGCGCTAATCAAACCATCATTGGCTTCGCGGTTGGCTTTTTTAGCGGCGGCGGCCAGCCCTTTTTTGCGCAACAACTCACTGGCTTTATCAATGTCGCCGTTGGTTTCTTGCAAGGCTTTTTTACAATCTAATACCCCGGCTCCGGTTAATTCCCGAAGCAGTTTAATATCTGCGGTTGAAATTGACACAATTCCTCCAAAATCTATTTTTTGAAAACTTCTAATTTTACATCTTAGCCTACTTCTTTCAGATAACGGCTAATCCTTTTCCGCCTCAGCAGGTTCTGCCTCTTCTTCCCCTTCGACTTCTCCGGCAGCCTCTACCTGCTCGTCGCCGACTTCTTCAGCAACAGGTTCTTCAACCTCAACTTCCGGCTCTTCAACTTGGGGTTCCGCCTCTGGCTCGTCAGCCTCAACCTCTGGTTCCTCGGCGGCCACTACTTCTGCTTCGGAAATGACTGCCGCCAGCTCCTCAGCCTCAACAATGGCCTCGACCTCAGCTTCCGGTTCCTCTAACTCAGGTTCCTCCACGGCAAAAGCTTCTTCGCCTGCTTCGGCCTCGGCTTCAACCGCCGCCTGAATTTTGGCCAGGGTGCTGGGGCCAAGATAGCGCTCATCGGGCAGTTCTTCGCCTTCCAGCTCAACTTCTTCTTCCTCGGCCTGGAGACTGCTGTAAATAGCTTGGCCGTCTAACACGGCATTGGCCATGGTTGATAAAATCAACCGGATGGCCCGAATAGCGTCATCATTGCAGGGAATGGCGTAATCAATGGGATCGGGATCGCAATTTGTGTCAACCATAGCAATCACCGGAATGCCCAAAACGTTAGCCTCTTTAACGGCCAGATCATCTCGACGCACATCTACCACAAAAAGGTAGTTGGGCAAACGGCGCATATCTTTTAAGCCGCCCAACCGTTGATTTAAACGCTCAATTTCACGCGTGCGCAGCAGGGCCTCTTTTTTGATCAGGCGCTCAAATTCACCCCGGGCCTGTTTTTTTTCGGCTTCCAATAAATAATCAATCCGCTGCCGAATAGTGCGCCAATTGGTAAGGGTGCCGCCCAACCAACGATTTTCAACATAAGGCATGCCACAGCGTTGCGCTTCCTGCGCCACCGCTTCTTGGGCCTGCCGTTTGGTGCCAACAAACAGAATAATGCCGCCGGAAGCAACGTTATCTTTAACTAATTCGTAAGCTTGGTTTAACCGGGTAATGGTTTGTTGTAGGTCAATGATGTGGATGCCGTTGCGCTCGGTAAAGATGAAGGGCTTCATCTTGGGATTCCAGCGCCGGGTGCGATGACCAAAATGGACGCCTGCCTCAAGCAGGGCTTTCATAGGTGCAACTGACATATTTTGTTTCCTCCGTTTTTCTACTGCTACTCGTCCGTTCTCGTCAACCGTCCGGGAACCCCCTCGCCAGGAAAGGGCACGACCCGTTTGTCGGAGAACGTGTGAATTTGCCTAAAAATTTCCAAGCGGGCAGTATAGCACGTTGGCCAAGAATAAGCAAGAAAGAGCCGGGAAATAAAACTCATTGGGCCAACCGGCAAAAGGTTTGGCAAACCCCCCGTTCAGATGTATAATAACAGGCAGTTGTTAAAGTCGAGGCCGAAGGAGTGAGGCTTTAAGGGCATGAGCAGCGCCATCGACGAGATTAAAACTCGACTTGATATTGTCGAAGTAGTTTCGGAAACCGTCACCCTAAAAAAGACCGGCCGAAACTATATCGGCTTTTGTCCTTTCCACTCAAATACCAAAACCCCTGCCTTTGTTGTTTTTCCCGATTCTCAAACCTGGCGCTGTTTTGGGGCCTGCGCAGATGGCGGCGATTTATTTAGCTTTGTCATGAAGCGGGAAGGCTATGATTTTAAAGAGGCCCTCCGGCTGTTGGCCCAAAAAGCCGGTGTGCCCCTGGAACCGCCCTCCCCTCAGGCGGCCCAACAAGACGAACAACGTCAAAAACTGCTGGATTTAAACGCAGCCGCAGCCACCTATTTTCATCATTTGCTGACTACCTCCCCGGCTGCGCATGAAACAAGAGTATATTTGGCCCGGCGAGACTTTACCGCCGAAACCATTGCCACTTTCCAGTTAGGCTACGCCCTGGACGAATGGGAAACCCTGAAGAAACACTTTTTAGAACGGGGCTATCAGCCCGCAGATTTGTTAGCCGCCGGACTCATTGTGGAACGGGATGACGGCTCGCCGGGATACGACCGCTTTCGCCACCGGCTGATCATTCCCATCCGGGACCTGCGGGGGCGGGTAATTGGGTTTGGCGCGCGCGCCCTGGCCGAGGACCAGGCGCCCAAATATCTCAACTCGCCTCAAACCGCGCTCTTTGACAAAAGCGCCACCCTGTATGGCCTGGACCTGGCCCGCAAGCACATCCGCGAGGCCGACGAGGTAGTGGTGGTTGAAGGTTATATGGACGTGATCCAGGCTCACCAGCGCGGGGCCACAAACGTGGTGGCCCAAATGGGCACGGCCCTGACCGAAGCCCAGTTGAAACGGATTGGCGGCCTGGCCAACAGAATTGTGCTGGCCCTGGATGCCGATACCGCCGGCAACGCCGCCACCATGCGCGGCCTTAGCCTGGCCCGGCAGTTACTGCCTAAAAGAACCCAGGCTGCGCCAACGTCGCGGGGCATTGAGCTTGAGGCGCACCTGGTGCAAGAACTTTATATTGCGGCCCTGCCCCAGGGCCAAGACCCGGACGATGTTTTGCGGGAGGGGCTGGATGTTTGGCAGGCGCTCATTGACAACGCTATTCCTACCCTGGATTTTTACGAAGGCCTGATTTTGGGCCAGGCCGATTTGAACACCCCGCAAGGCAAATCCGTAGCCGTGCGGGAACTCATCCCCATTTACCGGGAGATCAAGGATAGCGTAGAGCGAGAAGCCCGCGTGCAGCGACTGGCCCGCCAACTGGGCCTTGACGAGCGCACCCTGCTGGCCGAGTTAAAAAGTAAACAGTACCAACCCCGTCCGGCGCGGCGAAAACAAGAACCGCCGCCGCCCGAACCGGACCTGTCGTTGGCCGACCTCCCGCCGCTGCCGGCCAGCGCAGAAAAACCAGGCCCGGCCTTAGAACGGTACTGTCTGGCCCTGATTTTGGCCAATCCCTCGGCCCTGGCCCTGGCCAATGATATTTTGGAAAAACAGGGCGTGCCGGGGTTGGTTGTTAACGATTTTAAACAAGGCGATCATCGAGAAATCTTCAAATCGTTGAACATCTGGACGGCGTCGGAAACGCCTAAAATAGAAATTCTGACAGAAATGGTGGGCGAATCCCTGGGCCAAAACCTGGCGACGCTGACCAGTCACTGGCATCGCCGCCCGCCGGCGCCGTTGGAAGATATAGATAAAGACTTGAGCAGCGCCGTTTTGCGGCTAAGGCTGAAAAACATTGTTGAACAAATTAATGAATTGACAACATTGCAACACCACACCGGCGATAAGCAGGACAATCGCTATTACACCGAAATGGTAGAACAATACAGACAAGAACGTAAAAAATTGGAATATACCCAAGATGCGCTCTCATTAATGGGCAAACGTCGGCTAGAGGCCAATCAATATGGAGAACCAATTTAGAACCAATTTCTATGGAGTTGTCCACAAACAACTCCCTGCATTGTGGAGACCGTGAATGGCCAAAAAGCAAGTTGCTAACCAAAAAATTCTCAAAACAGCCAAAAAGAAAACCAAACCCGCCCAGACGCCGGAAGCGGAAGTCGGTGATCCCCTGGAAGTTTTGGTAAATAAAGGCAAAAAACAAAAGGTTCTCACCCAAAAAGAGATTTTAAATGTGTTGCCTGATGGCGGGCTGGACGTGGAAGCCACCGATGCGCTTATTGCGCAACTGGTTGAACACGGCATTGAAGTGATTGAGGATGACGAAAGCGATACCCAGGCCCTGGCCGACGTGGATGAACCTGACGATGCGGCGTTGCAAGAAGTTGAAGAAGAATTAGAAGAAAGCGGCGCCACCAATAACATCATTGGCTTGGATAGTGAATTGAGCGTGGAATTAACCAATGATCCGGTGCGCATGTATCTGCGCGAAATCGGCCAGGTTAATTTGCTGACCGCCGCCGATGAAGTATCCCTGGCCAAACGCATCCAGCGTGGCCTCAAGGCCCAAAAGAGATTGGAAAAGAAAGAAGAACTGACCGAACCGGAGTATATCAGGCATAAAACCCAGGCCATTGACGGCCTGCTGGCCAAACGCTACCTGGCCGAAGCCAACCTGCGGCTGGTGGTCAGCGTAGCCAAACGTTACATTGGCCGGGGCATGAACTTTTTAGACTTGATCCAGGAAGGCAACATTGGCCTGCTCCGGGCTGTGGAAAAGTTTGATTATAAACGTGGCTACAAATTCTCCACCTATGCCACCTGGTGGATTCGCCAGGCCATTAGCCGGGCCATTGCCGACCAGGCCCGCACCATTCGCATTCCGGTGCACATGGTGGAAACCATCAACCGCCTGCTGCGTGTTCAGCGCCGCCTGCTGCAAGAGTATGGCCGGGAGCCAACGGCCAAAGAAATTGCCCTGGAAATGGACTTACTCACCGATGAAGAACTGCAAGCCATTGTTGAGGCGCAAGGTAACAGCCAAACGCTCGATTCGATGGTAGAACGCAGTTGGCGCCGCGCAGCCGGCAAAGTGCGCCGCATTATGCGCATTGCCCAGGAGCCGATGTCGTTGGACACGCCCATAGGCTCAGAGGAAAACAGTTACCTGGGCGACTTTATTGAAGATGAAAGCGTGGTTGGCCCGGTAGACGCGGCCTCCAAACAACTGCTCAAAGAACAATTGCACGAGATTTTGGACTCCCTGAGCGACCGCGAGCGTAAGGTATTGGAGATGCGCTTTGGCCTGTCCGACGGCCAGGGCCGCACCCTGGAAGAGGTTGGCCTGGCCTTTGGCGTAACCCGGGAAAGAATCCGGCAAATAGAGGCCAAAGCCCTGCGCAAATTGCGCCATCCCATCCGCAGCCGCAAACTGCGGGATTACTTGGGCTAAACCCAATTTGACGAACCGCCACTCTTGCATATAATTTATAGCTGCTGCCAGTTTTATCTGGCACACAAAAAAATAATCCTCGGTAGCTCAATCGGTAGAGCGGCCGGCTGTATATTGTTGCAGCCCTAGTCAGCAATGGCTAGTGGAAAAACGGGGTGAATTCAGGGAAACCGCAGCACTGCGGGTGGTGGTAACCTTGAGCCAAGCCTGGTGAATGGGAAGAAAAACGAGAATTACTCGTGAGAAGTAGCCAGGAAGGTGCAGAGACTTAAGTGGTGAGGACCCCAACCAATAAACCACTCTTGAGCGCCCCGCACCCCTCTGGGGTGGTGAGATAGTCCATTCCTTGTGGAAACGCAGGGGTAGATGTAACCGGTTGGTTGTAGGTTCGAGTCCTACCCGAGGAGCAAAAAAAAGCGGCTCACTATGGCGTGAGCCGTTTTTTTATTGAGTACACCCGGCCTTTGCCATTTCGGGCCGCAGCCGGTACAATGTAGGTTAGCACACCAAACGGAAGCATAATGACCCATTCTACAACCTCATTTGAATTTCCCTGTTCTTTTCCCCTCAAGGCGTTTGGCCGGAACGTAGACAACTTTGAATCATTCATCGTGGCTATTGCCCGCAAGCACATCCCCAACTTTGAACAGGCTACCATCAAAAGCCGGCCCAGCCAAAGGGACAAATACCTGGCCGTCACCATTACCTTTACGGCTACCAGCCAGGCCCAACTGGACGCCCTGTACCGAGAAATCAGCGCCTCCGAGCGCGTTTTGATGTTGCTTTAAACTTCCAAGCCACCCTCAACTTATTGACATTCCAGGCCGCCGGATGAGCCAGGGCCAGCCGGTTTACCCCGCCCCCACCGGACAAAGCCGGTGGTTAACCGGACAGCCGGCAGTTACCTTTCAGCTTTTTGGGTCAGGTTAGAAGACGTGCTACAATACATACATCAAAACCTGCAAGGAAATGAACCGTGAACAGAGCAGAAACCCTGGCCTGGATTGATCTGATTTTAGATTCCCTGGACAACTCTGAGATGATGGCCATTATCAACGAAAGCGCCGCCGAGTTTGACGGCGAATTTTTTGAAACGATGGACAGTGAAACCCAACGTTACCTGGCCCAAAACGATGCGGCCACCGCGGACCGCCTGACCGCTATTGCCCGGGCCATTGCCGTGGTCCGGCAAAATCGGGCGGAGAATTTATAACCCTCACCCACAGGACAAAGCATGACCAACCACTCCCACCAAAATATTATGTTAGACGGCGCTTTAGTGAGCAAATTAAGGGCCGAGATTGAAGACGTTTTTCAAGTTGACCGGGTTGAAATCCCCCCCCAACTTCCCCAAGAAATGGGCCTATGGCCCTGGCGACGCCCAGTCCATGGCTCGCGTGAGGCTGCGCCGGCCCGGCCAACGGGCGTCATCTTTTTTATGGGCAGCCTGCTGCGGCAAGACAGCGAAGCGGTTTATGACCTGGTGGCCGAACGCTGGTTAGCGCACGACTACACCCCCCTGCTGCGACGCTACAAGGGCCAAATTGCCCTCATCGCCCGGCCTGGCGTTGTCACCCCCCAACCAAGTAATCCGTGGGTTAACCTGGCCCTGGCCATTGCCACCATCCTGTCGGTGCTGCTCACCGGGGCCAGTTATGAATGCCAATGCTTCCCCACCACCCTACCCCAATGGTTAAGCGGCTTGCCCATGATGTTGACCATGATGGTTATTTTGTTGGCCCACGAATTTGGCCATTACTTTGCGGCCCGCCATCACCGGGTAGCGGTGACCCTGCCCTATTTTATTCCGCTGCCGATTATTTCACCGGTGGGCACCTTGGGGGCGTTTATTCAACTGCGCAGCCCGTTCAAAACCAAAAAAGAGTTGTTTGACATTGGCCTGGCCGGCCCGTTGGGCGGCCTGATTTTTGCCATTCCCCTGATTTTCTGGGGCGTGGCTACTTCACCGCTAAGGGAAATAACCCGGGGGGAAATGTCTCTCCTGGAGGGAAATTCTGTTTTTTATCTGTTGGTCAAATACTTGCTGCACGGCCAATTATTGCCAAATTTTGAGCAGTATGCCCATCTACCCTTCTGGCAAGAATTTGCGCTGTTGCTAACCGGCCTGATCCCGGCCGGCGGCGGAAACGATATTATTCTCAACTCAATTGCTTTTGCCGCCTGGTTTGGGTTATTTGTGACCGCCATGAACCTCATGCCGGTGGGTCAATTAGATGGAGGCCACCTCATCTACTGTCTGTTAGGGGAAAAGGCTCGCTGGTTGGGTATGATTTTGGTGACGGCCATGTTTGTGGCCGGGATTTTTTGGTGGTCGGGCTGGTTTGTGTGGGCTATGCTGATTTTCTTTATCATCGGCACGGGCCATCCTCCCCCGCTCAATGATTTGGTAGAGTTGGGGCCTACCCGGAAATTAGTGGCTTATCTAACCATTATTTTGTTCTTTCTCTTGTTTATGCCTAACCCCTTGCAGCCAATGTAGACCAAATACCTTCAACAAAAAACAGGCCCCGGCGGTTGCCGGGGCCTGTTGTGATCTCCGACCAAAAAGTCTACTCCTCTTCAGCAGATTCTTTGGGAATGCGGTAAACACAGTTAGAAGCTCCGTTAGCAATACAAGCTACTTCTTCTACCTTGTAGACCTTGCCCGTGGTCCAGGCCATAGCTTCCATAATGGCCCCCACACTCACGTAACAACAGGGCCTATCGTGTTGGGGCCGCCAGCGGCAGGGACATTCATCCTGGATGTAATAAAAGGCGTCGTCTTCCTCGCGCACGTGGCTGGGTTGATTGATCCGGTCGGTGGCGGCGGAGGCCATTCTTTCCAGGATCAGTTTCATTCGTTTCTGTTCGGGGATAGCTTTTAAGGCAATGCCGGCCAGTCCCAAAATGGCGGGCTGGTCTTTTAAGCCAAAACGAAAGGTGGCCCGGCCAATGCGCAGCAGCATTGCGCGCGCGCCTCGCGGCCCATAAAAATCTTCCACCGCTTGTTGGATGGCCCCATACTCAGAAAATTGGCGAGCCATTTCCAGGTCTTTGGGGGGATAATTGTCAATCAGGTCCTTTAAGCCTCCGGCATTTAACACCGCTTTGGTGCCGTTTTCTCCCATTACTTCCTCTACTGCATCCAATAACACCCGAACGGTTGCATTAGACATTGGACGATCTGCTGGCATCAGATAACCTCCCAATATTGTAGTAAGTTGATTATACCATAATTTGGTCAATTCGCTGAGTCAGGCTAAAAATCAGCGCGTGCGGCGACGCCACTCCTCTTTTAATTCCAAAACAGATAAATCGTCTTGCACGTCAAGAAAATCTTTGAGCAGGCGGGTGAATTTGGCCGCTTCATCCAGCATGGGAAAATGTTTTGATTCTGATAGGCCGATGGGCCGCACGTTGTCCCATTGGCCGTCCAGTTCCCGGCTGGGAGCCGGATCAATCAGATCATCTTTTTCGCCGTAAACAACCAGCAGCATTGAATCTTTGAATTGGCCAATGCTCTGAATTCGGCTGGGAATATCGGTTTGGGCCGCCGACTGAAGGCTAACGCTCACGGCTTCCTGGCCGGCTTTTTCGGCTTCGGTTTGCACTTCCTTGTAGGTAATCTGTCGCCACCAGCGCATTTTGGCCATCACCGAATTGTTGGCAAAATCAACCAAATTGCGATTGATACTTTCGGCCCCTATGGGCAGGCTAACGGCCATAATCTTTTTGACCCGGTCTGGATAGCGCACCGCATATTCCAGGGCCACGGTGGCCCCCAGGGCATGGCCAATAATGGGGGCTTCGCGGATACCCATATTTTCTACAAAATTATCAATCAAAGCCACGTAATCCGGCACACTATAACGGGAACCGGTTTTATCGGAATCGCCAAAACCCCACAAATCCAGGGCGTAAGTGCGATGTTTGTCCGACATTGCTTCCATGGTAGACATCCAGTAACGCCACGAGCCTAGCCAGCCATGCAAAAACAACAGGGGCCAGCCCCGCCCAAAGGCTTCATAATGTACAATTCTACCATCAATTACAACGGCGCTCATCTTTAACAATATAACGGGTCAGTTACATTTTGCCATGTTTGGTTAAAATCTGGTTGACTTTGGCCGATAACTCATCCGGGGCAAAGGGTTTGAGCAAATACTCCACCGCGCCCAATTCCAGGCCGGCGTTGATTTCCGCTTCTTGCCCCTTGGCCGATAAAAACACAACGGGAATATCGCTGGTACTTTCATGTTCTTTCAAGGCCTTGCAGGCTTCATACCCGGTCATTTTGGGCATGCGCACGTCCATCAAAATTAGATCCGGTTCTACTTCAACCGCCTTTTTAACGGCTTCCTCGCCGTTGGGCGCTTCAACCACATTAAAACCGCTGATTTGCAAAGAAAAAACAACTAATTCTCTTATATCCTTTTCATCTTCAGCTACCAGGATTAAGGGACTGCTCATACGGCACGTTTACTCCCCAAAAAATTGTGAATGGTGAATGATTAATTGCCAATGGTTAATCAATTATCATCCCCTGAATCATTTATTCGCTGCATCCTATATCATCAGCGCCAAGCGAAGGTTCATGCTGACCCCCAAACAAACTACTTATCACGCTTAGAATTATGCTCAATTTGCATAATTTCTGCAACCAAAGTATCTGCCGTAAAAAACCGGCCCCCGATGGGCCATATTTTCAGCGTATCGTCCGGCGCCGCGCTCTCGGTAATGGCAATAATGGGTATCTCTTTTGTTTCGGGCGTACGGCGAAGTTGGGCAATAAGTGTTCCGCCCTCAATGCCGGGCATGTTGGCATCGGCCAAAATCAAATCGGGTTTACTGGCGGCTATATCTATGGCCTGCTGGCTGTTAAAGGCTCGCTGCACAAAACAGCCGCAATTATGGAGTGTTTCTTTGAGCCAACTGGCCGTTTCGGTGTTATCGTTCACAATCAACACGTGGTCCTGGGGTAAAACTTCCTGGCCGTTGTCGGCCTGTAAGGTTTTGGAGTGGTTGAGGGCCAGCCCCACAATTTCCGATATTTGGGTTTCGGCATAAGAGGTTGAAATGTAATCAATAATCTCCAAACCCAAAGCCTGATCCTCTTGATTTACAAACAAGGCCGTTAAAAAAATAGGAATATCGGCGGTGGCTTTGTTTTTTTTGAACTGCGTTAGTAACTCAAACCCATTGGTTTCCGGCAAAAGAATATCTAACATTATCACCCTCAAGGTTTGGCTTGAGTTACGGGCAAATTCTAAAGCAGCCGGTCCTTTGCTTTTGACCACTACCCAGTAACCTTTTTCTTCCAAACGGGGCTTCAACATCTGTACCACCGCCGGGTCGTCTTCAATTAGCAATACCTGCGCCTGGTCAGGTTGGGCGGCCTCTGCGGCCAAAATATCCCTGGCCGCTTCCAGGGGCAAGGTAAAGCTGAAGGTAGAACCAACATCCACCTGGCTTTCCACCCAAATTTTGCCGCCCAACATCTCCACAAAACTTTTGGTAATGGACAGGCCCAGGCCGGTGCCATCCACCATCTCCACTTCTCCCCGCTCAGAACGATAAAACCGCTCAAAAATGTACGCCAGGTCTTTTTCCACAATGCCAATGCCGGTGTCTTCCACATCTATCTGCACAAACCGGTCGTCTTTAACCTGGGCGCGCACAATAATGTCTTTGCCTGCGGGAGTATAACGCCAGGCGTTACCAATCAGGTTGACCAATATCTGCACCACCCTGGCTTTATCGGCATACACCGGGGGCAAGGAATCGGGCACATCCAAAGAAAAGTTCATCGGTTTTTGCACGAGTTGTCCTTCAAAGGAAATAGCGACCTCCTGGATAAGACTGACCAGGTCCAGGGCCTCCAGGTCCAGCTTAACCCGGCCGGTTTCAATGCGAGAAATTTCCAGAATATCATTCACCAGGTGAGCCAGGCGATTGGTATTGGATTGAATAACCTCTACAAAACGGCGCTGCATCGGATTGAGTTCGCCCAGCCGGGCGGCAGCGTTAGAGGAAACCAGCAAATCAGCATAGCCCTTAATTGAAGTGAGCGGAGTGCGCAATTCATGGGAAACGGTAGAGATAAATTCGTTTTTCATGCGCTCAATTTCTGCTTCTTTGCTGATGTCGCGCAATACGGTAACAATACTGGGCCGTTCTTCGCCGCCCAGGGCTACCGGGGCCAGGGTGACAACCACTGCTTTTTGCTCAACATCCAGGCGAAACTCGGCCGAGGGCCGGCCGGCTTGTAGTTCGTCCAGCGCTTTGAGCAGGTTGTCATAAAAACGCTGCGTCAATTCCAGGGCTGCCGCCGAGGCGGACTGCCCTAAAATCTGGCCGAGTGGTTGATTTTCGGCGACGGTAGGGTCAATCTCCAAGATTTCAGCCGCTTTGGGATTGAGTAGCACAATGTTGCGGCTGGCATCCAGCACCAGCACGCCGTCGGTAATACCCCGCAAAATAGCCTCGTTTTTAGCCGCTTCCGACGCTTGCAGCCGGAGCATCACGCCCAAACGGTCGGCCTGGTCCGTGATCAGCCGATACAACTCTGCATTATTTATGGCGGTGGCCACTTGCGAAGTGGCCGCCATAACCAATTTAAGATGGTCCTCGGTAAAGTAATCAACGTCGGGGTGGAAGAGCAACAACGCCCCCACCACCTCTTCGCCCGTAATCAACGGCACGGCCATAGCCGAACCGTGTTCAAGGGGTTTCGGTTGGATTTCAGCTTCCAACTCTGCGGATAAATCGGCAATAATTTGGGGCTGGTGCATTCCAACCACTTGCTGGGCCAAGATATAATCCAGCTCGGTTTGGGCTTCAGCGCCTTTGGGTAAGGGCGTGTCCCGGCCCAGGGCAGCCCGGTAAACCAGGCCGCCTGTCTCTTGACTGGTAAGCAGGATGGAACCGTGCGAAATGCCTACGGCCCGGTTGATCAGGCTGAGCGCCTGGGTCAATATTCTGTCCAGGTCCAGGCTGGCCGAAATCTCGCGCGTAATCTGGTACAGGGCTTCCACCCGGTCGCGCTCCTCGGTTAAGTCTAACAGAGTTTGGGCCAGTTCTTCGGTGCGTTGGGCCACCCGCTGCTCCAACTCCTCGGTAAACCGATTCAAACGTTGCACCAGTTGAGCGTTGCGAATGGCCACGGCTGCCTGGTTGGCCACAAACGACAACAATTGGAGGTCGTAATCATTAAAGTTTCGCGCTTCAAGGCTGCCCACAAAAATAGCGCCATTGGCCTGGTTTTGCACCTTGATGGGCACGCCCAACATGGCCCTTACCCCCAACGCCCGAGCGTGTTCGGCCGGCAGGTCCGGGGGCGGTTGCGCCTCCAGATGGTTCAAGGCAGATGGCTCGCTTAACTGGGGCGACAGATTCACATTGACCGGCGCTTCGTCGGCCATCACCTGTTGGGTGACCTCATACCACAAGGACGTGCCACTGTTGTTGGCGGCGGCTTCCAGACGGTCAAAGGTGAGTTTGGAACGCAATTTTTCAGCCGTGGTGGCGCTATCAACCAGGTATTGCTGCGTTTCTTCTTCCCAATACAAAATTACGCCAAGCTGGGTATCGGTGAGGGTGATAGTAGTTTCTATCACGGAATGCATCACTTGCTGCACTTCCAGCATGCCGCTTACTTCAACCCCCAAATTGTAAAGGCGTTGCATCTCATTGGCCCGCTGGCGGGTGTTTTCCAGCAGGCGGGTATTGTCAATGGCAATGGCGGCCAGGTCGGCCAGGGTAGTGACCAACTGGAGCATGTTTTTATGGTGAATAACGGTTTCCAGGGCCAAAATACCAATCACGCCTTGCTCCGTTTTTAAGGGCACGTAGGTAACATCATCCGGGAAAGGCAGGCCATAATGAGCAATATCGTCTTTTTTGGTTACGCTGCGTTCAACCACCCGCACGTCGCCGGACTGGATGACTGGGGCAAAGGGTTCGGAATTGACCGAGATGGCGCTTTCGTTGACCAGCTCAACCATAAAATCTGAGATGTTTTTGGTATTGGCAATTTTAACCGTATTGGTATAATTATCCACCAACCAAATGGTGCCCTGCTCGCAGCCTGCCAGGTCAAAAACGGCGTCAAGCACCAGGTTCAATACTTCGTTCAGGTCCAAGGCCCGGTTCAGTGATTGGGCCACTTCCGTCAGCGCCGCCAGTTGGCGCACCTGCTGGCGGGCCTCGTCAAACAGGCGCGCGTTTTGCATAGCCACCGCCACCTGGTTGGCAAAGGCCAACACTACCCCCGCATCTTCCTGGCTAAAAACGTCTGCCTTGGCGCTGCCCAGCGACATCAACCCCAAGATATTGGCTCCATAAGTGAGGGGAACGCCCAACCAACTTTTTACCCGATTATAAGGCGGTTTGGCAAAAACCTGGGGATATTGCCGGCGAGCATCCTTAACCAACACCGGCTCTTGCGTTTCAATAACCAGCCGATGGGGGTTGACGTCCATCATTGAAAAAGAAATCTCCAACATCTGCCGGCTGTGCTCCCAGGCTCGCCCGCCAACCGCCACCAATTGGTCCTCTTCCAGCCGATACACTGAGGCGATATCGTAGGCCAAAACATTGGCCAGTTCGCGCAATACAATATTCAATAATTCATCAAACTCAAGCTTGGAACTAATTGCTTCGGCCACGCCGCGCAGCGTATCGGCCAACCGGCGGCGCTGCTGCTCGCGCTCAAACAGGCGGGCATTCTCAATAGCCGTGGCCGCATGATTGGCAAAAATTTCCAGCGTTTCCACCGACGAAATACCGGGCCGCAACCCGGAGTCGGGGTCCTCAACGGTAAGCAAACCAATGATGTTGTTTTCCACATCGGTCAAAGGCACAAATAAAACATCGCCGGCCTGCCAGGCCAGGCCATTGTCCGGTTTAACCATATTTTCAGGGGAGGCTTGCCGGGCCAGGTAGGAAATATCCAATTTGCCCTGCCACACTTCTTTGCGCTCAACGGGGATAAAGTAAGACCGGCTCAAGCAAAAGTCGGCCAGCATAATTTTTGGCAAATGGGCCAAAGGCTGTGGGCCTATTGCCTGGCGAAACGCCCGAAATTCGGCAATCGGAATACCGGCTCCCACCTCAAGAGAAAGCGCGGGCGGCTCGTCCGCCACCAAGCTAATGAGCACCACCCGGTAGCCTACGGACTCAATAATGGCATAGGCAATGTCTTCCAGCACTTCGTACAGGGGCCGGTTGGTGCGGAAGATATGGCTAATTTCGGCCAGGCGGGAGAGTTGGTCAATGCGCCGGCCGGCCTGCTCGCGTTCAAGCCGCTGTTCCTCATACGCCTGGGCATTGCCAATGGCCACCGCCGCCTGGTTAGATAGCGCCTCCAGGTAACGGAGTTGGTTTTGGGTAAAGCCATGCCGCCGGTTGCTTTCCAGGTTGATCACGCCGGCCGGCTCGCTGCCATAGTAAATGGGCACCACCACCCGGGAATGGGTATGGGCGCCAAAACCCTGGGTATCCTCATTCTCCCGTACATCAGAAATTAAAATTGACTGCCCCGTATCCAGGGCGCGTTCCATAATTTTTTGGCCAACGGGTGATGCTTCGTTTGCCGGCGGGATAGAGCCGCCAGTTCCACCTTGTTCTTTGTGCGCCGTCAGTTTACCGGTCCGGGGGTCGTATAGATTGACTTGCCCCAAATCGGCCCGGGTCACCCGCAAGGCCTCGGCCAAAACCAGATCTAAAATTATGTCCAGATCAAGGGTGCTGTTTAACTCGCGGCTAACCCGCTGCAAGCCGGCCAGTTCGTCAATGCGCCGTTGTAACCGCTGGTCGGTCAGGCTAAAGAGACGGGCATTTTCCATCATTATGTTGGCCTGGCCGGCCAGCGATTGCGCCAGGAGAATTTGATCGTCGGTGAAAGCCTGGGCATCAACCGAAAAGAGGGCCAACAAGCCGGTCATTTTATCGCGGCTGGTTAAGGGGATGCCCACCATCGTGCCACATTGACATTCTTTAAGCAAATCTACCTCGGCCAAATTAGCCAGGGGGTCATCGGTGCGAATGATGAGGGGCACCTGTTTTTTTAACAAATTTTCCCAAAGCGGGATGGTGGCCAGGGCGCGGGCAAAGGTTTCTTTACTAAGGCCGGGGAACACAGCGGCTGTAGCGGGGGCAGTATCGCGATATTGATGCACTAAATTCAAGGCGCTGGTTGCTTCGTCAAACTCAAAAATGGCGCAGTCGTCGGCGGGAAAGGCTTTAATCATTTGCCGGGTTAAACTGTGCAGCAGTTCATCATAAGACAGGGTGGCCGACAACTCGCGGCTGGCATCAAACAGCAGGGATAACTCGGAGACTTTATGCTGGGTGGCATAAAACAGGCGAGCATGGTCCAGGGCAATGGCCATTTGATTGGCCACAACCTCCAGCAGAATCAAGTGTTGTTGGCTGTAAGCCCCAACCGGCGCAGCGGCCAATTCCAAGGTTCCCAAAAACTTCAGGCCCGCCTTCAGCGGCATGCCCATTAAGGAACGATAGGGGAAATTATCCAGGCCCATCTTGGGCGTAACTTTAGAGTTCTGCCGGGTATCGTTAATCAGCAGGGGAGCTTGGTGGGTGGCCAGCCAGCCGGTGTAACCTTCGTGCGGCTGATAGGTGCGGTCGTAAGCTTGAAGGTCGGGCTGGTCTTCCGGCACGCGCAATTTGGCGGTCAACGTATCCGTTTGATCGTCCCACAGGCATATTTCCGCCGCGTCAAACGGAAATAGTTCCTTTAACTGCGGACTGTCAAGCACGGCGTGGCAAATAGAGGAAGTATCTAACAGGTGAAGAGAGGTGGTCAGGGCTTGGCCAATTTGGTTGACAATGATTAATGCCTGGTTTAAATCTGCCTTTGGGGAAGGGGGCGCAGACGTATTCTGTTCAGGCGAGTCGCCCAAATTTGATAAAGTTTTTTTGGTATCGCCTGGCAAATGACTCAATTGATCAACCCGGGCTGATAATTCATTACTACTCACAATTGCCCCCTCGGCAAATTCAAAACAAGCCTTGTGGCAATTTCAAACCTACTGGTTAAGTTGATAAAGTTCGAACAATTGAAGACTTGGGCTTTGTCTACATTTAAAGAGATAAAGCGGGCAAAAAAAAGCGGCCTGCCGGTTAAGTCAAAAACCCTACCCCCATAACGGTTCTGCCAACCAGACTATTTTGGACAACCAGAATTACGCCGCCGGTTTTCTGCCGCGTCTTCGGTAATTTGCACAATATCGGCAAATGGGCCATCTTGGCTTGAGACCGCGCCAACGGCCAACTCCATTAAAGGTGATTCGTGGGCCTGGCCGTCAATATCCTCGTAGGTCACTTTCCCGGCTTCCCGGATGGGGAAGGGATAAAAGACATCGCTTTCTTTGTTAAACCGTTGGGTGACCATGTGACAAATGGTTGAGGCTTTTGCAGGCGTGGTAATGACAATAAAATCATTATCAGACGCCTGGCCGATAAAATCGTTTAAGGAGCCTTGTTCGTTGACCACTTCCCGCATAATATCAGCCAGGAAAACCAAAACTTCATTAACCTGGAGAGGGCCGGCTATTTCTTTAAAAGCGTTGATATAGCGGATGCCAAAGTAAAGGAAAAGCCAGGGTTCGGTTGAGTCTTTTACTCTTTTGAGTTGCTCCTCGATGAGTTTGCCGGCCGGCAAATTGGTGACCGGGTGGGTAAGCGCTTCACGCTGCGAGCGGCGAATGGCGCCCTCAACCCGCAATTTGAGTTCCTCAATGTCAAACGGTTTGGTGATGTAATCATCGGCGCCCAGTTCCAGCCCGGCAATTTTATCGCTACGCTCATCTTTCTGGGTAAGAAAGATAATGGGCACGTAGCTGGTGCGGGTATTACTGCGCAAGATGCGACATATTTCATAACCGTCAATATCCGGCAACTGGATATCCAACACCACCACGTTGGGCAATTTGGTTTGACACATCTCCAGGGCATCGTTACCCCGGTTGGCCACCAACACCTCATACCCTTGCGAGTCGAAATAGATGCGCAACATTTTGGAAATATCAATGTCGTCTTCTACCACCAGGATACGGCCTTTACCCATTGTTTACCTCTTTCTAAAATATTTAAAATTGATTTACGAGCTGGCCCACTTTAAACGAGCCTGTTTTTGCACCGTATTTTGCCTGATCTGGGCAATTTGCTCGTCTGTTACCGGCAATTCAAAACTGCGAAAGCCGCTTACTTCAAACCCATGTTGACCGGCCATTGCGGCCATGGTTTCTACCTGTTCTAATTTTATATTCTTGCCCAGCGTGTAACTTTGATAACAACCGGCCAGGGCCAGGGTTATGGTTTCGGCCATGCAGGCATAGGCCATACCGGGCGGAAAGCCAAAATCAAAATTAAAATTAACCGGCCCCGGCACTCTCACCATGCCCCCTTCTACCACCAGCACATCGTTGCGTTCTTCAATCACCCGGCGCGACACATCCCTGGGCCGGGCCACATCACACACTACGGCCCCACTTTTGAGATGGTGCGGTTCAATAACGGTTTTAATGGCGTTGGTTACGGTCAGCACCATCTCGGCTTGTTGAAGATCTTGCATGTTGGTGCTCACTTTAACGCGGGCCTGGCTCTGGGCCGCGACCAGGGTTTGCACCTGCTTTAAGGCATCTAGCCGGCGGCCAATGAGGATCACTTCCGGCACCCGGCGGGCCAACAATTGCGCGCACACCCGGCCAATGGAACCCGTGGCGCCCACCACCGCCGCCGTGGCCCCGGCGGGATCAATGTTCATGCGCCGGGCCGCTTTGAGGGTGGCTTCCACGGCGGTAGCAATGGTGTAACTATCGCCCGTGGTTACGGGAATTTCAAGGTGTTGGGCAATGGTTATTCCGGCGTCACCCACCACCGAGGTGAACCCGCCCAGCCCCAATATTTTGGCTCCCAGTTTTTGGGCCAATTTTCCGGTGGCAATCACCTTTTTGTAAACGGTTTCCGGGGGCAGCGAGATCATTTGTTTGGGGGTAAAGGGACAGGCAATAAACCAGCCTTCTATTTCTTTGCCGGTGGCTGCGGAGGTGATGCCGGTAATGTGAGAAATATAAACCGGGGGAAAGAATTGGGAAAAGTAGTGAATGGCCGGTTCCGGCAGTAGTTTGCCCAACAACGGGTACTTACGCTGCACGTCTCGTTTGGGGTGAACCGGATGAATGATAAAGGCAAAATTGTCCATAGCTTATCTTCTCTGGCGCAGGCAAGTTCAGGTGACCGATTGAGTCACCGGCTCAGGCGTTGAAGTGAATTCTGGTTCTTCGGGCAAAGGGTCATCGTGATACCGGACCACGTGGCCGGAATCAGGATAATCGTGATGGTCGCTATCTTGATAGGCTATATTTTTGGTAATTATGGTCCGGCCTTCCCTGGCAAACAACACCACATCCGATTCTACCGAGCGCGCCGGGAAAAAGGTGTGCCCGGAGCCAATGCGACAATTATGCCCCACACAGCCGCCCAACACCGGCATGCCCACCTGGCACAACTCGCCTCGGTGTAAAACCTTTAAGGGTTTGGCCATCAGGTTAAAGTCGGTAAACGTATTGCCGGCGCCAATAAAGGTGTTGCGGCCTACTACGCTGAGTTGCAGACAAGTATTTTGGGCCACCAGCGAATTTTCCATCAAGGTGGTCATAAACAGGGCCGCCCGAAACCCCAGGTAAGAACCATCGCCCACCACACTGAGCAGCAATTGAGTGCCTTGCATCACGTTAACGTTATCGCCAATTACGCAGGCATTAATCACCGAGCCGGGGCCAATGGTCACGTTATCGCCAATAATGGCCGGGCCCTGAATAACGGCGGCCGGGTCAATTTGGGTGTTTTTACCCACCACTACCAGCGCCGAAGAGGATAAAAACTGCTTGCGCTCCAGCAAAGAGTGCCACAGCACTTTAAGCATGGTGCCAAAATTATCCAGCGATTTTTCAATCCGCGCGCCGTGGGCAAAAACGCCAAAGGGGCAATTGGCCATAAACACATGCACCCAATTTTCTATGGATAAAAAAGCCCGCAGGGGAACTTTGAAGCCCAGTTCTCCCCGTTCGTTGGCCATGTAAGTGGGCACGCGGTAATAGCCCATTTCTCTGGATTGGGTGTCAATAACCAGGGGCTGCGGAGATTCGGTGGCGGCGGAGAGGCCGTTTGGGTAATAAAAAAGATCGGCCACGTATACCTCGCCTGCCGGGCGAATTCCATCTTGAACGGGCAGGGCGTGGGCAACAATAGCCGCATCGTTTTTGGCAAAGGCAATTTGGGCCGGTCGGTTCAATTGGCGGGCGGCGGTAATAAAGGCCGCAAAGAGGAAGTCGTCAAAAAAGAGATTATCCCGGTAAACAACCAGTTCACCGGACAGGAACTGGGGGGGCAAAGCAAAAATTTTTCTAAAAGATTCACATTCCAACTCTTCCCGGCAGTAAGGGCTAAGCACATCTCGCTGGTAGAGCCAGAGGGGCTTATTCATAATGCGCAAATCACGCGCAGGTTCATTGAACGGTGAAATTAGGGTTTGATCCCGAATGATAATCTTCTTCATGAGTTAGCGTGCAACATAAAACTGCAATGAATCTGTTCGATCCCCTTGCCCCAAATATGCCCAAATATCCCGCAATCATAAGCATAGACAGGATAACAGAAAGAGTCAACAATATAATCCTTTTTAAGTTACAGCGTAACTATTGCCTCTGCTCATTCCCTACCCGGTTTTGATGAACCCAGCAGTTGGGCTGCGCTTTGGAACGAGGGGCACGTATATGTTAATTTGCCGACGAAAATCCAAAAGCAAGGAACTCGGCCAGGTTTTCATTAAAAGCTTGTGGCTCGTCTAACATTGGAAAGTGCCCGGAACCGGCCATCATTTTTATCCGAGAAACAGGCACGCTTTTATCAATAAGATAAGCCTGGCTTGGTTGAACTACATTGTCGCCTACACCATAAATACCCATAATAGGCCGGGTTATGCCCGGCAAATGGGGCCTGAGATCAGTTTTGTGCAACGAGTTGATGCTTAAAAAAAAAGCTTCCAGCGTCGTGCGCGACAGGTCACGCGTAATCATCTTGTACCACTCGGGCCAATCTTTGACAACGTAAGGGGAAAAAACTTTGATTCCCAACTGTAAAGCGGTAGGCATATGCCACACCAGTGAGGCAATCCAGGGCTTACCCGCCAGGCGAAGAAAAATGTTCAGCGAGTCTCCCACAATGGGGGAACCAACAGCAACCACTTTTTGCACACATTCAGGTTTAGTTAAGGCCAGAGAGATAGCTACGGTGCCACCCATGGAGTGGCCCACCACCGGGGCAGATTCAATACCCAGTCTTTCCATAAACTGCTCAACCAGGTTTACAAAATCACTTACCTGATAACTGCTCCGGCGCTTGCCAGAATCGCCAAAGCCCCAAAAATCTAAAGCATAACACCGATATTGATTTTTGAGGGACTCCATGGTCCTGAGCCAATATCCCCAAGAGCCTAACCATCCATGGAGCAGGATAACCGGCTGACCACGACCATAGACCTCATAATGAACAATTCCCTGGTCAGTTACTATAGAACTCACGGGTTAGCCTCAATACCACCGGAGCGCCACGTTCAGAAGCTAAATCATCATCCTGCCCCAAAATTACCTTCAATAGCCAATAATTGTTAAAATGCGCCTAATAATTCGCTCGTGGAAAAGGGGATTGTAAAGTGTTTTGTTACACCCAAACAATCCTTGACCCTTACCTAATCTAAACCTGCGCTCAATTCCAGGCGGTTTTGGGTGATTGTCGCCTGGGTATGACTTTTGTTAAAAAAACTGTTTATCCCTCTTCCTCCACCTGCATCTTCTCTAAGATAGAGTAAAGCAATTCAAGCAACACGTTTTTAACGCTTTCCTTGTCCAGGGCCACGCAACTGAGCACTTTGATTTCTTTATCTATCTTTAAAGCAATCCTCAGGTCTTCGGGGGTCCAGGCGTCAGGCATATCCTGTTTGTTGGCCGCCACAACATAAGGCGTGGTAGCATATCCCCGGAAAACCTCCAGGATATGCTTGGCCTCCCGAAACGTTTCAGGCCTGACACTATCTACCAGCACCACAAAACCAAGCATGCCCTCCGACAAAATTTCCCACATAAAGTCAAAACGTCTTTGTCCGGGCGTGCCGAACAGATAAAGTACCAGGTCATCATCCACCGTAATCCGACCAAAATCCATGGCCACAGTCGTTTCTTCTTTAACCCGTTCGGCATCGCTGGAGATTTTCCGTTCCGTGGTCACAACGTCAATCTCGCTGACACTGCTGATAAATTCTGTTTTCCCGGCACTAAAGGGGCCCGTGACGACCATTTTTACGGTTTGCATCGAATTGACCCACCTCAAATAAAGACTTTGAAATTATCGTTTTATAAATCAAGTGGTGACAAATTAGTGCTACCGGCAACGGCAAATACCCGTTTGAAACCACTATTAAAAACAAATCACTTAGATCCGTTTAATGCGATCAATCAGTTTGGTGACAACGCTGCGTTTTTCCGCAGGTGATTGGCTGGCCGCCCGCCGGCCGGCGCGCGTAACCGGCGTTCTTTCTTTAGGCTCCATGCCTTCAGGGATAATTGTTTCTACTAACCCGGCCTGCAACATGCCATAAACGATTTTTCTAATCTGAAATTCGTCCATGTTGTTGTTTTGGGCAATTTGTTTAACCGTGTTACGGGGGTGGATATGGGAGATAACGCGCCAATCATCCTGGGTAAGTTTAACATCACGCAAGGGTTTATCCGTAATTTTAAGCGCTATCTTGGCCAGGTCGGGCAGTTCATCTTGCAGTTTATCAAATTCCTGGATGCGCCGGCTGCCTTCCAGAATTACATTGTCCAGATTCAGGGGCACCGTAATTCTATCGCTGGAGGGCAACATATCCTGCTCAAAAAAGAATTCCCCTTCGTCCCAGGTGAAAAGATTATACACAATTTCTAACATGTAATCCTTAACACCCTGGACAATATCGTCTCTGGATACCAGGCGGGCATCCATTAAATACTTGCCCATCACTTTGTCTGAGGATGAACCGCCGGACTTACTGCTAACTGTTGAAGCCTGCTCTTCAGTTAACTTGCCCGTTCTCAACAACATCGCCGTTAAATGGCCTTCGTCGGCGTTGGTGCAGGCATGAATCAATCTGCCCTCTCGAAAATGCAGAACGGCTTTTTGTTCTTGACCATTAACAGTTAGCTTGCCCGTTTTCCGAGCCAGATTAACTAAATTGAGAAGCTGCGTGGTACTAAAATCTCGCAGATTTCCTTTTAACGCCATTCCTACCTACCGCAACCAGAGGGTTACTTTGTAGATTATACCAGATGGCCTATTATACATGTTCGCGTGCATTAAGTCAACCTCTGGCAAATAACCCTTAACATGATTTAAGTTGTCATACCAGGTTAGTGCGCCTGTATCCAAAATTGTCACCTTAAGGTATCATCAGGCCCCACAACGATCAACCGTGGAAAACAAAATTTACAATTTTTTACAATTTTCCCCGTATTTTCCGCATCACCTCCTCTGTCCATTAAATTAAATCAAACTTTTGGCTAAATGTCTGCCATCAAAAACAAGGCCTTTAATATCCATAATATAACATGCGTAAGTTAAGAGTCCATAGAGCGATAGTCCCACAATCCCGCTCAAGGCCCCAATTTTACTAATTTGTAATGAAGTTGTAACCGCCGTTGCGCAAATGTGTGCCGGGGTCTTTTGGGCCCAAACTGAGCTTAAGCACAAGAAAATTTTTGGGGAAATGTTTCTGTTTTGGCAGATTTGTGTTTCTAAAAATTTCTCCACGTCACAAATTTGAACTTGGCAATGTCCCAAATTCTGCTATGATAGGAGTCTAAAAATTCAACCAATGCCACGTATAAATAATATGAGTCAATCGTCAACCTACATCGCTTCAACACTACTAAAACAACCTGTCTGGATAGATACGCCTCGCCGGTTAGGGCAACTGGTAGAAAATCTTTCTCATCAGCCGGTGGTGGCAGTTGATACCGAGAGCGACAGCCTTTACAGTTATTTTGAAAAGGTCTGCCTGGTGCAATTTTCTTTACCCCATGCGGACTATTTAGTAGATCCGCTCAATGTAGACATCTCCGGGCTGGCCGCTTTTTTTGCCAATTCGTCTATTCAAAAAGTGTTTCACGCGGCAGAATACGATATTTTGAGCCTGAAGCGGGACTACGATTTTGTGTTTGCCAATTTATTTGACACCATGCTGGCCGCCAGAATTTTGGGCTGGCCGCGTTATGGCCTGGGCACAATTTTACAGGCGCATTTTAACGTTAAGCTGGATAAACGATTTCAGCGTTATAATTGGGGCAATCGCCCCCTAAACAAAAAAGCGCTGGATTACGCCCGGCTGGATACCCATTATCTCTTGCCGCTGCGTGAAATCCAGCTCAAAGAACTGACCCGGCAAAATCGGCTGCGCGAGGCCACCGAAGCCTTTGCCCGCCAAACGCAGGTTGAACCGACCCCCAAAGTATTTGACCCCGACGACTTCTGGCGCATTAAAGGCTGTAGAGATTTACTCCCCCAGCAGCAGGCCATTTTGCGCGAATTGTTTATCGCCCGCGATAAAATTGCCCGCAAAATTGACCGCCCGCCTTTTAAAGTGATGAACGATGCCACCCTGATCCGGTTGGCCGAACAACAGCCCCAAACCGGCCAGGCCCTTAAACAAATGAAAGGCTTAAGCGACAAACTGCTGCGCTACAATACTCACGATATTCTCCAGGCTATTGAAAAAGGGCAAACGGCCCCCCCACCGCACTATTCTCATGCCAATAACAATCATCGCCCAGACGACGAAACACTGGCCCGCTACGAAACCCTGCGCCACTGGCGCAACAATCTGGCCGCCGAACGCGGCGTGGAGCCTGATGTGATCCTCAGCAACGACACCCTGATGGACATTGCCCGCCACAACCCCCAAACCTTAAAAGCATTGACCCAACTGGAAAGCCTGGGCCAGTGGCAAGGCGAAACCTACGGCCAGACGCTATTGAGGATATTGAAGAAAAGGGCCTGAACCCGGCTACTCCTCATCCGGCTCGCTGCCCTGCTTCATCCAATCCGCCCGAGCCGTGGAAACCGTATCCCGTTGGCTGCTTCGGATTACCAAAATGATCCCCCCAATCAGCCCGGCCAGCACCACCAGCCCTACCAAACACACCACGATCAATGAAAGACTCATTACCATTTATCCGGTCCTTTATCCGTTACGGCCCCGCCACAGCCAGGGCGTACACCTCGTCGCTCAAATATTTCTGGGCAGCAGCCTGAATTTCCTCTCTGGTCACGGCCTTAATCAGATCCGGGTAGCGGGCGATATAATCGTCTCCCAATTGGTAAAAATACATGTCCAGTAACATGGTCCCTACCCCCTCGTTGGTTTCCATTTGCAGAGGCAACACGCCGGTCAGGTAGGCTTGGGTGTCGGCCAGCTCCTCGTTGCTAACCGGCTCGGCCTGGAAGCGGCGTATCTCGGCCAGAATCAACTCAACGGTCTTGTCCACCACCTGGGGATTGACCCCGGCAAAGGCATACCAGGGGCCAGGCCCGCCACCACCTTGCACGCTGGCGTTGGCATAATAGGCCATCCCTTCGGTGTCGCGCACAATTTGCCCAATGCGCCCGCCCAAGCCCAATTGTCCCAGGATAGTATTGCCGATGTATGCTGCATAGAAGTCATCAGCCCGCCGTTCAGGCCCCAGCCAGCCCAAAACCAGATCGGCCTGAAATTTACCCGGCATCCGGTGAAGATAGACCGCTTTTTCGGTGAGCGGCCGCGGCGGCGGCAGCACCGTATCGGGCGGGGCATGGACAGGTTGCCACTGACCCAACGCCGCTTCCAGAATTTGGTAGACTTCCTCGCCGGTCACATCACCCACCACCACTACTGCGCCATCTTGGGGATGAAGCCGGTGGTAGAAGTCAAGCAAATCGGCGCGGGTCAATAAAGGGATGCTTTTGAGCGTGCCGTCCACAGGGCGGCCATAAGGATGGTCAATTGTGTAAAGCAGTTCCCGGAAATAGCGCCCGGACATGGTGCGGGTGTCATCTTCGTCTTCCTTGAGGTCGGTGATAATTTGGCCGCGCAATTTTTCTATTTCAGCAGAGGGAAAAGTGGGGCAGAGCAGATTATCGGCCATCAACTCAACCAGTAGTTTAAAATCTTCGGCCAGGCTTTTTCCGCCAAAGCCGGTCAGGTGGCGGCCGGTGTTAACGTACACGCTGGCGGCCACCGACTCTACAATCTCGTTGATTTCGGCATAGCTGTGTTTTTCCGTTCCCCGGCGCATCATGCCGGAGGTAAAAGAGGCCAAACCAACTTGCTCGGCCGTATCTAAATTGGCCCCGCCCGGCAAATAACCTCGCACCACCACGCTGTGGGCATGGTGATTTTCTTTAACAATTAAGGTGATGCCGTTGCTTAACGTGTATTTGGCAAAGGTCAGGTTCAATATTGTCTCCTTTTGGCGGGAAGTAGGCATTAAACGGGGTTCCGCTTAACCTCTAACCCCGGATAGGTTCAAACCAACCGACGGTGCGATTGGAAGGGGTAAAGTATTGTTGGGCCACCCGCTGCACCTCCACGGCCGTTACGGCCGAAAGATTGTCAACAAAGGTATCAAATTGGCGCCAATCGCCCAGCATTTCCATCAGACCCAGCCACTGCGCCTGGCTGCTCACTCGCTCCAGGGTGTAGGCAAATTGCGCCCGCACCTGTTTGCGCGCTCTGGCCAGCTCTTCTTCCGTAACCGGCTCCCGGCGCAGGCGCTCTATTTCAGTATCCAGAACAGCTTCAAATTCTGCCGGTGAGCGGCCGTCGCGGACCGTGCCGTAAAAACGGAAAGGATCAGGATCAAGGCTGGTTTGGTAATGAGCGCCCACGTAAGCCGCAATTTCGGTTTCTACCAGGGCGCGGTACAGCCGGGCGCTGCGATGCGTGGGCGCGCCTCCGCCAAAGCTGACCCCCGATAGGATGGCTTCCAGCATCATCAGGGGAAATGCATCTTCATGGGCGGCGGCGCAGGTGTGATAAACCGATTGGAAATAGGCCGCGTTGCCGGGCTGGCGCACAATTACGCGCCGTTCACTTTGTTGGGGCGGCTCTTTAAGCTGCACCGGCGGCGGCGGCGGGCCGGCCGGGATAGGGCCAAATAACTCGTCAATGCGGGCCTGAACCCGGTCTATCTGGATGTCGCCCACAACAACCAGCACCGCATTGTGCGGGCCATAGTACATTTTGTAATGTTGGTAGAGGTCGTTGCGGGTGATATTGAGCAGGTCATCCTTCCAGCCAATGACCATGTGGCCGTAGGGATGTACCCGGAAAGCTGTGGCCATTACCTCCTCGTAAAGCACCCATTCCGGCTCATTTTCGCCGCCTTCCCGTTCCGCGATAATCACGGTGCGCTCGCTCTCTACCTCGGCCAGGTCAATAACCGAGTTGGCCATGCGGTCACTCTCAATGCGCAACCCCAGGTCCAGCCGGTCGGACGGCAGGGTTTCAAAATAGGCGGTATAATCGTGGCTGGTAAAACCGTTGAGCACGCCGCCGTTGCGGTTGACTTCCAACATAATGCTGCCCTTGGGAAAGGTGGGGGTGCCCTTGAACATCATGTGTTCAACCCAGTGGGAGATGCCGGTTTTACCGGGCAGTTCGTTGCGGCTGCCAACGCGATACCAAAGCCAATTGCTCACCACCGGCGCGGTGTGAAGAGGCTTGAGCAGCACTTTGAGGCCGTTGGGCAAAGTGTAATCAACTACTTCGTCTCTTTTGTTATTCAAGTGTTCCGCTCCTTGAGAGAAGGATTAAGAAGAGTCCTCAGATACATTTCAATTCTCGGTCAAGCGAGAAGTCAATCATTTCCTCAAGATGGCCTGTTCACCCAGGGCCAGAATCAGGGCCGCGTAGGCCACTACGGCTTCTTCCATTTGAGCCAGGCTGATTCGTTCCTGGTTGGTGTGGGCCAAACGCTCGTCGCCGGGGCCAAAGCCAACGGTGGGGATACCGGCGGCCATCAGGTGACCGCCGTCGGTAGCAAAACGCCAAATATCTACCCCCTCATCCCGGCCTAACACTTTGACCAGCATCGCGTGAGCCGCCTGCAACAAAGGGTTGTCCTCGGCCAAAAGAAAGGATGGAAAGATGTCGGGCAAAGACATGGCCTTGCCGGTGTAAGACATAAGTTCAAAGCCGGTGATTTCTACAACGGCTTCGCCCTCACCCCCTGCGCCGGTTTCAGCCAGGCAGCCGGCCAGTAGAGTGCGCACTTTCTGCAAAATGGCTTCGGGCGACTCGGCCGGCACGTTGCGCCAATCCAGGGTAAGGTATACTTCACCGGGAATAACGTTGGAGCTGGTCTGGTCGGTGGTGTAGAGAGTGGGCACTACGCTTGAAACGCCGATCCCTGCCTGTTCCGCCATCGCCAAGTCCGGCAGCTTGCTTAAAAATGCCGCCGCCCTATAGTGGGGATTCAGGCCCAACTGCGGGGTGCTGGCATGGGCGGAACGTCCTTTAAAGGTAACTTGCAGCCCCACCCGGCCGCGATGTCCCCGCCGGAGAATATTACGGCTTGGTTCGCCGCAGATGGCTACATCGGCCTGCAAGTGAGAGGTAAGGTAATGCGTGCCTACGCCACCCACTTCTTCCATTACCGGCACGGTCATCAAGATGTCGCCGGGCGGGCTAAAATCCATCTGTTTGAAGAGGCTGGCGGCATAAATCATACAGGCCAGCGGGCCTTTCATATCCACTGCGCCCCGGCCCCACAACTCGCCCTCAATAATTTGACCGCTAAAAGGGGGATAGGGCCAACCCTGGGCCGGTCCGGGGTCAACGTGGTCCATGTGGCCGTTCAATAATACCACCGGCCCCGCACCGCCGTTGATTTTGCCAATAACGTTGCCCACTTCATCAGTCCATACTTCATCGTAGCCCAGGTTTTGCATCTCGTAGGTAATGGCCGCTGCCACCTCTTTTTCGCGGCCCGGCAGGCTGGGAATTTGGATGATTTGTTGGGCAAAAGCAATGGTGGCTGCGTGTCGCTCCCGGGCTATAGCCCGTATGTTTTCCAGGGGAATGGACATTTTTGCTCTCGTTTTAGATATAAAAAGCAGTGTACCCAGCCGGGCAACACTGCTTAACAGTTTAAGGGCTAAGGATTAATTAACTGCCATATTTTTCAGAATACAAGCAGGCTGGCAATTGGGTTTAGCTCTACTGAGTTTTGAGCGGCTGACTCAACGCCTTGCGCAAACTGGCAACGCTGGAGAAATTTTCGTGTTTTTGCGAGAGAATAACCGTGGAGACATCCATAAACGGCACTTCCACTTTTTCCCCATCCTCACCGCCGCGCTGCACGTAGCCTGTTTCGCGGTCGTGAATGGGGTAAAAGTAGGTCATGGCCTGTTTAAGCCGCTCTTCAATTTGACGGCTCAACTGCGCGCCTTTGTTGGGCACGGTAATGATGATAAACTGCTCTTCTGCCGGATGGCCCACAAAGTCGTCAATACTGCCCAATTCGTCAACGGCGCTGGTCAGGGTGAGGGCAATAGCCCGCAATACGTCGTCTCGGGCCACAAAGCCGTAAATCTCATTAAATTTATCCAGGCCGCGAATATTGACCGCCAGAACCGACCAGGTTTCACGTTCCAACATTAAGCCAAGCCGGTCGCTGGTGAGCTTTTCGCCGGGCAGGCCGGTGATAGGATTGTTCTGGCTGCCGGCCCGGCGGAGGGCATTGCGCACGCGCAAGCGCAGTTCTTGCACGTCAAACGGTTTGGTGATGTAGTCAATAGCGCCCAGTTTAAGGCCAACAATGCGGTCGTCCCGTTCGCGGCGCTCGGTAACAAAAATAACCGGCAGGCGGCTGGTCCGCACATCGTCTTGCAGGTGCCGGCCTACTTCAAAACCGTCAATATCAGGAAGGCGGACATCTAGCAGGATCAGGTCGGGAAGTTCACCCCGACATTTCTCCAATGCCTCCTGTCCGCCTCCTGCGGTAACAATTCGATACCCTTGTGCTTCAAAATAGACCCGGAGCATCTCCGAGGTGTCCAGGTCGTCCTCAACGATCAACAGGGTATGTTTCATTCGTTGTCTGCCCCTGTTGGGTAATTAATCATTGTTAAGTTATCTGTTAGTTAGTTGAGAGGTTCTTTGTAAATATAAAAAACGCAGTTTGCTGCGCCGTTGGCTTTACACTCTATCTCTTCAACTTTAAAGTCTTTTCCGCCACTAACCCACCGCAGACCTTCTTGCAAGATGCCTACGGCGCCGTAACAGATATTACGGTCGCTGGTTCTGCCATAACAGACCGGACATTGATAAATGGTATAGATGAAATAATCGTCGGCTTCCTCTACATCGCTGGTTTGATCGCTAAATTTGCTAAAAGTTTCGGCCATAGCCTTGAGGCCAACTTTTAGTTTGGTGGCCAGGGGAATAACTTTAAAAGCCAGTTCACTGGCCCCCACCACTGAGCCAAATTCACTCAGCCCCTGGGCAAAAGCGGCTCGGCCGGCCCGCAAAGCCAATCCACGGCCACCACGTGGCCCATACATTTCTTCAATGGCCTGGCCAAGAGCGCCAAAATCGGCAAAGTCAAACTCACGGGCCAGATTGTTGGGTGGGAAATTGTCAATCAGTTCAGGAACTTTGGCCAGGTTAAGAACGGCTTTAATTCCGTTCGTGCCCATAACCTCTTCCATTGCCATCAGGTATATACGTCCCATCTTATTGGGGTAGTAAAGGCCGCTTTTTTCTACTGCCACTCTGTCCACCTCCAAGGGCTGTTTTCGGATGTAAAATCATAAAAGTATTTGGCCCAAAAGGCCAAACTTGGATTTGGCCTTTCCATATCAATTCAAGGCAAATACTTTCGTCGTATCGCCAACGACGATTAAGTATACCCCAAGCTACCGCAAAATGTCAACTGGCAGGACTGTGTCTTAAGGCGGGTCGCCGCTTTACTGGCCCGATCAGGCAAAAATGGCTTCAAAACTCTGCCCGTCCAGGGTTTCTTCTTTTAATAATCGTTCGGCAATTTCTTCCAGCTTGGCTTTATTTTCTAAAATGGTTTGTTTGGCTTTGTCGTAGGCATTGCCCACAATGCGGCGCACTTCATGGTCAATCTGGCGGGCAATCTCATCGCTATAGTTACGCTGCTCGCCAATTTCTTTGCCCAAAAATACCAGTTCATCTTTTTCGCCAAAGGTGAGTGGGCCAAGTTTTTTGCTCATACCGTATTGGGTCACCATGGCCCTGGCCAGCTTGGTAGCCTTGTTCAGGTCATCGCTGGCCCCGGTGGTAACTTCATTAAAAACCACTTCCTCGGCAGCCCGACCCCCCAGGATGGCGGCTAACTCGGCTTCAAATTTGCTTTGATTTTCCAGGTATCTGTCTTCAACCGGCAATGAAATGACATACCCCCCGGCCATACCGCGGGCAATAATGCTCACCTTATGCACGGGGTCGCAGCCGGGGGTCATTTTTCTGACCAGGGCGTGACCGGCCTCGTGATGAGCAATGATTTTTCGCTCTTTGGGGGGAATCACCCGGCTTTTGCGTTCTGGCCCGGCAATTACTTTTTCTATGGCTTCTTGCATGTTGGCCATAGAGATTTGTTTTTTGTTGTGCCGCGCCGCCAAAATGGCTGCTTCGTTCACCAGGCTCTCAATATCGGCGCCTACAAAACCGGGAATTTGTTTGGCAATCACTTCCAGGTTAACGTCGTTGGCCAGGGGTTTGCCTTTAACGTGGATATTTAGAATCTGTTCCCGCCCCTGCCGGTCGGGCCGATCTAACACCACCCGGCGGTCAAACCGGCCCGGACGCAACAGGGCCGGGTCCAAAATATCCGGGCGGTTGGTGGCGGCTACTACTATCACATTGGTGTCGGTATCAAAGCCGTCCATTTCCACCAAAATCTGATTCAAGGTTTGCTCGCGCTCGTCGTGGCTGCCGCCCAGGCCGGCCCCCCGATGGCGGCCCACGGCGTCAATTTCGTCCATAAAGATGATGCAGGGGCTGTTGCGTTTGGCCTGGTCAAACAGGTCTCGCACCCGGCTGGCCCCCACGCCCACAAACATCTCCACAAACTCGGAGCCGGAGATACTAAAGAACGGCACGCCGGCTTCGCCGGAAATGGCCTTGGCTGTAAGCGTTTTGCCACAGCCGGGAGGGCCAACCATCAACACGCCCTTGGGGATGCGCGCGCCCAGGGAGATGAATTTTTCCGGCTCGCGTAAAAATTCAACAATTTCGGCCAGCTCTTGTTTGGCTTCTTCAACCCCGGCCACATCTTCAAACGTAACCGTGGGTTTGTCGCCCGTAAACATTCTGGCCCGGCTTTTGCCAAAACTGAGCGCCTGATTGCCCGCGCCCTGGGCCTGGCGCAGAATAAAAAAGAAAAAACCGCCAATAAGGATGAGGGGAAATAGCGTAGCCAAAATCGTCAGCCAGCCATCCCAGGCGCTGCGGGGCGCAACAATGATTTTGATGTTGGCCAACTGTTCCTGGTTTACGCCTAACAGGGTCAATGTTTCGGTAACGCTGACCCCTTGTTCTTTATGAGCGGTAATCTCTGCGCCGCTGGTGCGGGTAATAATCAGTTCATCCTGATCAACCTTGATAGACTCAATCTTGCCTTCATTAGCCAAATCTACCACAGTGGACAGGTCAACAACTTGCGGCGAGTCGGTTCTTAGCATAAATGCGCCATAAACAAAAACAAATACCAGCAAAACCAACATCACCAATAAGGCCCGAGACAATCTCATGTTCTGTTTACCTCAAACAAAAAATACTAAACCCCTCAAACTATACCACGCGCAATAGTCAGAGTCAAAATAGACATTATTCATCATTTCATTTAAGATGAAAGATGGAGGTAGTTCCCCGGCAAAGCGGGGCAGGTTATCAACTTATAGACAGATAAAAGATTGACGCCGGCAGCGCCCGGCCTGTAGAAAAGGATAAACCAATGAACGAAAAACTTGATCTTATTGACCTGAACCAGGCCGATGTGGCTGCCCTTACCACTCTGCCTGGCCTGGGGCCAAAACTGGCCGCCCGTATTGTGGCATACCGGGAACAGAACGGCCCCTTTGAGTACCCGGCCGACATTACCGCCGTGTTGGGTATTTCCAGCGAACTTTTTCTCCGCTTTGCCGACCAGGTGACTGTTTCCGCGCCTGTTGTTGAGGAAGAGGTTCAAGCCGAACCAGTTGCCGTAGTTGAACCGCCTGAAGAACCGGTAACGCAAACAAAGCCAGACAAAGTGACAGGCGCTGAACAACTGGCAGAAGAAGCGCCTCCACCGGCAGAAGAAGAACCGGCGGTAGAAGAGGAAGAGGGCTACATGATCATGTGGGAAGATGAAGAAAGTGAGGCCGCCGCAGCGCAGCCCGAAACCGCGCTGGTGGCCAAGGGAGAGGCTGCGCCGGTGGTCGCCACACCGCCGGTCAAACCCGCCGGCCAGTCTATCTGGCGGCTCTGGGTGTTAATGATGATTGCTCTATTCGGCGGGGCGGTGCTGGCCTTGCTGGTAATGCAAGTTCTCAACGGCACTCTTATCTTTGGCCGCCATCCCCAAATTGTGGCACTCAATCGCCAGGTAAACGCCCTGGAACAAGAAAACAAACTGCTCACCCAGCAGGTCGAGGAACTACAGGCCACAATCAATCAGTACGCCGATTTAAGCCAAGAGATGCAAACAAACCGGGCCGATATTCTGTTGCTGAAACAGGCCAGAGACAAACTGGAGAATCAAACCGAAACATTGGCCGGGCGGGCCGATATTTTGGAAGGAAACGTTATCTCGTTGGCCGAGGAGTCGGTGAAAATGCAAAAAATTATTACCCGGCTTGAAAATGACGCCGGCCGTTTTAATAGCTTTCTAACCGGCCTGCGCACGCTACTGATTTCTGTGGAAGGTGAAACGGATACAGACTCAATTTTAACCAGAGAAGCAACTCCCACCCCCGCCATTGCAACTACTCCCACCCCCCAGGAATGAGGCCACACAATGAATACAAGGAGAAAATAAAATGACACAAATAATTAAGTACAAACCGGCCAAACATTCTACCCTGGTTTGGGTGACAATATTGGTTGTTATTTCCCTGGCTCTGCACGGCCTCCTCTATTTGGGCCTTTTTGTGGGTTGGCTTACGGCCAACAATATCTTGAACCAAACCGCCAACGACCTGGACACGCTGGCCCACGACCATATTCAATATACCGTAAAAATTGATCGGACCGTGCCGGTGGAAACCAGCCTGACCATCAACCAGGAAATCCAGGTGCCGGTCAGCATGGAGGTCAACCACACCCTCCCCATCAGCACCGTCGTCTCTTTTCAAGACGAGTTGCTGGCGCCCATTGACCTGACCATTGACCAGACCTTTCCCGTTGATACCGTAATTCCCTTTCAGGGCGTGTTTACCGTGCCGGTGACGCTTGACCTGGAAACCCTGCTGCCCGTAGCCGCCCGGGCCACGCCGCTGGGCCAGGATATTGTGGTGCCGCTAAATATTGGCCTCAACGAGGTGCTGCCGGTTGACGCTTCGCTCTTGTTGGAACAAAATGTGCAGGTTCCAATTAACCTGGAAATTGACCAGGAATTTGCGGCCACCACCACGCTGTTTGGTCAAACCATTACCGTGCCGGTAACGCTGGAAGTTTCCAGGGTGGTATCGGCCAGCGCCGCGCTGCCGCCCGGCCCCCCGCTTGACTTTACGGCCAATCTGACGGTCAAAGAAATCTTGCCGCCCGAAGCCGTATCTGGGCTGGAGACCGCCGGCGCCCGCACCACCGAAACCGGCCTGATTATTCCCCTGCCCTCGATGGAAGAGGTGATAGCCAACGTGCCGCCGGCGCAGCGTTCGGTACAAATAGAAGTGCCCATTGAGGTAAGCCAGAATATTCCGGTGCAGTTGGAAGTGCCCGTCAACCTGCCCTTCAGTGATACCATCCCCATTGCCCTGGATCAGGCCATGCCCATTCACATGGAAGTGCCGGTCAACTTGCCTGTTGAAACCGAGCTAACAGTGCCCATTAATTTGACTCTACCTATTGCCCTGGAAGTGCCGGTACAGATGGACGTTCCCATTGACATCGCTTTGGATAAAACGCCCTTTGGCCTTTACTTGCAACAACTCAGCAACCAACTGCGGCAGGGGTTATGGTGGTGGTAGGATGATGTGGTCCTAATTTATTTGCGAGATATTCTTCACACATGGTAAAATTGGCTCTTTGGTTTTAACTTTGCCTTTAGATTGGATTTGAAATATACCTATGACCATTGAAACACATTCCCAAACTCGCACCCTCAAAGATTACCTGGGCCTGGCCGCTCGCGGTTTTGCCATGGGCTCCGCCGATGTGGTGCCCGGCGTTTCCGGGGGCACAATGGCCTTTATTTTGGGCATTTATGAAGAGCTAATTAACTCTATTCGCAACCTGGCCAGCCCCAAAACTGCCCGGCTGCTGCTGGGTTTTAAGTTCAAACAGATGTATGACGAGCTGCCCTGGCGGTTTCTATTAGCCCTGGGCATTGGCATTTTTGCAGCCATTCTCTCGCTGGCCCGCTTTTTGGAATACATGCTCCAGAATCAGCCGGTATTTATCTGGTCTTTCTTTTTTGGCCTGGTGCTGGCCTCAATTCTGACGGTCAGCAAACGGATCAGGCAGTGGCGCTGGACCATATTTGTCGGCCTGGCCCTGGGCGCGGTAGCCGCCTGGGTGATTGTGGGGCTGGTGCCGCTGGAAACCCCCAACGACGCCTGGTTTTTGTTTTTGAGCGGCGCCCTGGCCATTTGCGCCATGATTTTGCCCGGCATTTCCGGCGCGTTCATTTTAGTTTTGTTGGGCAAATATGAATACGTGCTGGCGGCGGTAAACAACCGTGAGATTATGACCCTGGCGCTGGTGGCTGCCGGAGCCGTTATTGGACTGGCTACTTTTGCCCAGATTTTGGGCTGGTTCTTCAAGCGATACCACGATACGACAGTGGCGGTGCTAATGGGCTTTATTCTGGGTTCGCTGCGCAAAATTTGGCCGTGGAAAGAAACTGTTGAATTTATTGAACGGCACGGCCAACAGATTCCCATCCGCCAAATCAACGTGCTGCCGGAGGCCTTTAACGGCGAAGTGGCGCTGGCTATTCTATTGGCGATGGTGGGGTTTGCCCTGGTTATTGTTTTGGATTACCTGGCTTCACGAAAAAAAGAGCCGTTGCCGGAAGTGGCCGAAGTAGTGAGCAATTAGCCGTTAGTGATCAACGAGGCGTGCAGATGAAAATCTGCACGCCTGTTTTATTTTATTCGGGGGGGGCGGTTGGTTTGGGATGGGGGCGTGATGGCTGTTGCAGCGCAGGGGCCGGGGCAGCCGGGCGTCCATCGGCTCGCCTGTCGCGCGGGCGAGGCACAGAAACAATCTGCACATCGCCGCCGAGTCCCAATAACGATCCCAAACAGCCGGGTTTGGATTTTACGGCTTTAATATCTGGCGCGGGTGTTGCTTGAGCCGTAACCATTGCTTCTGTAGCCAGTTGTTGGGTAGTAGCAATTTTGGCATCAAGCTCCTGTCGCAAAGCCTCACGCTGCCATTCCCCTTCCTGGCGAGATTGGGCCAGGCTGCGTTCCACTTCTAAAATGCGCTCGCGCAGGCGGTTGTTTTCCTCTTTCAGGTTGAAGTTATCCTGAATAAGCACCCCCATTAACTCGCGGTTGGCCGCCTGGCTATTGAGAATACTTTTCTGATTGTCCGACAGGGTGGCCAGGGTATTGGTTAAAAAGGCCACCGCGGCAGACTCGTTGCCATTAGAGGCAATCAGGCTTCTTTCTTCTGCTAACCCCTCGCCCGGTGCATCATCCTCAACCGGCTCCGGCGATATGCCCCTCATCTGTTCCTGCGTCCCGGTAAAGTTAAGGGCCAACTGCCGGAGCACCTGTTCGTAGGTTAGCCCGTTATTCATTAATTCTTTGACCACCCGCAGCGTGGCCAAATCATCATCCGTATAACGGCGATGACTTCGCTCCGCATCAGAACCGGAGGCTTCTGGAGACAGATAATCGCCAAATCTTTGGGACCAACGCCGGAGCGTGGCTGAAGATATATCTAACGCTCCGGTTACGGCTTGCGGCGCGTGATAAGTAGTTTGTTCGCTCATAAAACATACACCTTTTGTTAATCTTCATCCATGCTTTGGGGCGTTGGGCCATCTCCGTCGTCGTCATCCGTGTTCCTGGCCTCTAATTGGTTGGGGTAATCTGGGGCAATCTCCGCATAATCTGTTTCAACCACAAACTCATCATCATCAAGATGGCCGTACTCAAACCGATCAAGATAAGCCTGCACCACTTCCGGCGGGCACAATTTTACAAACAAAGCCAGCCCCAACAAGATAACGCTCAGATCATCCAATTGGCCCAATCCCAACACCACATCGGGCACAAAATCAACGGGCGAAATCAAATAAAGCAACGATCCGGGCACCACCAATTTTGTCCACATTGGCACGCGGCTATCCCAAAAAAGATTCCACACCAATCTGATCCGTTTGATTAAACCGGCCAAAAAGGCCAGGCTTTTGGTTGAGTCATACGGCACCGGCTTTTGATCCGACATTGTTATCTCCTTCTTTCTCTGAAAATTCACGCCATCCCTAAACTTTTGTTTTATGACCTCACCTGGAGGTGACGGCGCTCAACTACCGAAATTATAGACGCGACTCGTGAATCAGGCAATTGAATTTGTTTATTAAATGAGCGATTTTATGAGCGTTTAAGATACGTTTTCCCTACGTGTTCCAACCTATCGTTCAGCAAATGGTGAGCGTTTGAGCCAGACCAGACCTGTTTTTATTGTATTACGAGAGGTATGGTATTTGGTTTCAAAATGCTCTCACTCTCTCTTACCCAAAATCCCTCTGGACAGATACAACCACCTGCGATTATAATAGAAGTATGAAAACCCTGTACCAATCACTGCTTGATTACGAAATGGCCCTGCTTCAGGCCATTGCCCATTGCCGGGGCGTGCCGCTAACTACCCCCAGCAAACACGAGGCCGTGGCCTTGCTGGCCGAAACTCTGCTTTCCCCCGGCGTCATCGCGATTGCCCTGGCCGATTTATCCGGGCCGGAAAAAGAGGCGCTCCAATTTGTGGCCGGCCAGGGTGGCCGGGTGGAAACTCCTCGCTTTACCCGGCAATATGGCGCTATTCGCCCCATGGGGGCCGCCCGGCTGGAACGGGAACAACCCTGGCAAAACCCGGCCAACCCGGCTGAAGGATTGTGGTATCGGGGTCTCATTTTCAAAACCTTTCAAATCACCACCCTGGGCAGTGTGGAAGTGGTTTACATTCCTGATGACATGCTGCCTTTGTTGGAAATGGCCGGATCGGCCAAAGCGGCCGGCGAAGCGCAGGAAACAAATCACAATTTACAAACGGCAAATGGCAAATCCTTCTCGGTTTCTCAACTGCCAATACCGGCGGTGATGGTGAGCGGCGAAGGGCGGGGGCGGGAGAACATGTTTAATTTGTTGGTTCATCTCCAAACCAACCCCGTCCGCGTGGACGATAAACTTAAACTGAACGACAAAGACCTGAACGTGCTGCTGGCTTGTTTGCTGCCGGCGCTGCATCCCACCTTTGCTCTGAAAACAGAATTGGAGTTTTTGCTTCATCTGGGCCAACGCGCCGGTTTGTTGATGGTCGCCCACAACCGGCTCAAACCCGACCGCGACCCCACTCGCGCCTGGCTGCAAAAATCTGCGCCTGAACAGACCCAATTTCTGCAAAATACCTGGCGCGCCGACCCCACCTGGAACGATCTGTGGCACACACCCGGTTTGATTCCCCAGCCGACGGGGTGGGAAAATAGCCCGCTGCTGGCCCGTTCTAAAATTTTGGCGTGTCTGTCACAATTGGCCGCCGCGCCGGAAACCTGGTATTCGCTTGACGATTTTGTGGCCGCCATAAAACGGGTTGACCCCGATTTCCAGCGACCCACCGGTGATTACGACAGTTGGTACATCCAGGACCCGGCTGGCCAGTTGTTGATGGGGTTTGAGCATTGGGACAGGGTGGAAGGGGCGCTGATCCGGCACACGTTGACCCATCTTCTGCCCGCCTTAGGCGTGTTGGATTTGGGTTTGCCCGCCGACGCCGGCGAGCCGGTCGGTTTCCGTCTCACGGCTCAGGGTTATAATTTTCTTTTAGAACAGCCGGCTGCCCCGCCTCTGCCCCCAAAGGCCCATTTCTGGCGCGTGGATGATAATTTTCAAGCGCACCTGCCTGACCCCACCAACCTATTGGATCGTTTTCAACTGGCTCGTTTTGCTTGGTTGGAACGGTATGAATCAGGCCGCGTAATCTACCGTATAACCCAGGCCAGTGTAGGCCGCGCCTTGCGCAATGGCGTTACCGCCGACCAGATGGTGGCTTTTTTGGCCCGCGTCACCAACAATCGCACCCCTTTGAAAGTAGTTGAAACCCTGCGCACCTGGGGCGCGCGCCAGGATACCGCCAAAATTGAGCATGCTGCCCTGTTAAGACTCAAGCATAAAAGTCTGGTAGAAGAACTACGCCAAAATGCCAACCTCCGGCCCCTGCTGGGCGAGGCAATTGGACCAACAACTATTCTTATCCCCTCAGACAATGTGGCCGAGGTGCGGCGAATTTTAACCGAGTTAGGATATTTGGAATAAAACAGGAGCATAATGCTTAAGACGAAGAACGAATAACGAACGACCAGCGTTGGTCGTTCGTCATTGGTCGTTGGTCGGGAACCCCAACTGGTAACAACCAAATTCCAAACCTTAATCCAGGAAGCCAGGAGAAAAAATGAATGAGCACACTCAAAGTTCCGCCCCTTTACAAAACAGAGCCAACATCCTGGTAGTTGACGATACCCGGGCCAACCTCCAGCTTTTGGCCGGTATCTTGGCCCAACGAGGCTACAAAGTACGGCCGGCCACCAATGGCCGCATGGCGTTGGCCGCGGCTCAAGCCGAACCCCCCGATCTGATTTTGCTGGACATCATGATGCCGGAAATGGATGGCTTTGAAGTATGCCATCACTTAAAGGCAGATGACCGCACCCGCGACATCCCCGTTATTTTTATCAGCGCCATCAGCGAAGCCTTAGACAAAGCGACGGCTTTTTCTGTGGGCGGGGTAGACTACATCACCAAACCATTTCAGGCTGAAGAAGTTTTGGCCCGGGTTAACACCCACCTGACCATTCGCCGGTTACAGCAGAATTTGCAAGAACAAATAGCCGAACTGGATGCCTTTGCCCATACCGTGGCCCACGACCTCAAAAGCCCCCTGACGGTGATGATTGGCTTTGCCCATTATTTGCTTAAATACGCCTCCGAGGTGACGCCAACTGAATTATTGACCAGCCTCCGGCATCTGGAGCAATCCGGGCAAAAAGCCGTCAATATTATTGACGAACTGCTTCTTTTGGCCAGCGTGCGTAAAGAAGATGCGCCAATTGGGCCGGTAGATATGGCCCTTGTGGTCAGGTACGCCCAAAAGCGGCTTGCGTTAATGATAAAAAAATATCAGGGAGAAATTATTTTGCCCAACGCCTGGCCTGAAGCCAAAGGTTATGCCCCCTGGCTGGAAGAAGTCTGGATCAATTATCTCAGCAACGGCTTAAAATATGGCGGGCAGCCGCCGCGCCTGGAACTGGGCGCGACAGCCCAACCCGACGGGTTGGTTCGCTTTTGGATGCGGGATAATGGCCCGGGCCTGGCGCCGGAAGCTCAAGCAGCACTTTTTACCGAATTTAGCCAGGTCAAGGTGAAAAAAGTGGAAGGACACGGCTTGGGCCTATCCATTGTGCGCCGGATTGTAGACAAACTGGGGGGCCAGGTTGGCGTTGAAAGCCAGGCAGGCCGGGGCAGCGAATTTTACTTTACCTTGCCGGGGGTTGAGTAGTAGACGAGGTGCTGTATGAACCTTTTTGACATGAAAACCGTTATTTTTAGTTTTATCATCAGCAATGCCATCTGCGCCGTGGTGATAACCCTCTTGTGGTTGCAAAACCGCCGGCGTTTTGCGGGGCTTGGCTTTTGGCTGGCTGGTTTTGGGCTGCAATTTGCGGCGACAGTGCTGGTTATCCTGCGCGGCCTCGCGCCGGACTTCGTGTCTATGGTGGTCGGCAATGCCTTGTTGATTTTGGGCGCCATCTTCCTGTATATGGGTCTGGCACATTTTATCGGAAAACGCGGCCCGCAACTTCACAATTATACCCTGCTGGCGGTTTTTATTCTGGTGCACACCTATTTCACGGTGATGCAACCCAGCCTGGCGGCGCGTAATGTCAATTTCTCGCTGGGTTTTCTGGTGATATGTTTCCAGGGCGCGTGGCTTATGTTGTATAGGGTGAATGTTGACATGCGCCCGATCACGCGCGGGATTGGCCTGGTCTTGGCCGCTTTTTGTTTGGTCAGCATTATCCGCATTATGGTGGATTTGGCTGTGCCGCCAGGTAACGATTTCTTTCATTCCAACACCTTCGAAACGCTGCTAATTCTAACCTACCAGATGCTTTTCATCCTCCTTACCTTCGGCCTGACCCTGATGGTCAATCGCTGCTTGTTTGTTGACCTGGAGGACGATATTGCCGGTCGCCGGCAGGTGGAAGAGGCGCTGAGGTTGAGCGAAGAAAAATTCGCCAAAGCCTTTTATGCCAGCCCCGACGCCATCCTGATAACCCGCGCCGGCGATGGGCAGCTCATTGAAGTCAACGAGGGTTTTTGCCGCCTCTCGGAATATTCGCGGGAAGAGGCGCTG
>JAFGDY010000112.1 GCA_016931895.1 Anaerolineae bacterium | reverse complement strand
TTGTTGTTTAATTCAGTAATTTCAATCCGCATCAATCAATCATTAAACGTTTTAAGACGGGTTACAAGTGGTGAATTGGGGGCCAGGGTAGAAGGTAAGATTTCGTCAGACCAAATTGGAACTCTACAAAACGAGGTCAACACTATGGCCGGTCAACTTCAACAGACCATTGGAACTTTGGAAAAACAAGTCGTTGAACGGACCCGGGGTCTTGAGACAATCGTGGTAATCAGCCAACGCCTGGCCGGCATTCTGGATTTAAACGATCTGTTGCGCCAGGTGGTCACTATGACCAAAGAAACGTTTGATTATTATCACGTTCACATTTATCTATTGAACGAAAAAGCCCAATTGGTGATGGCCGAAGGTTATGGCGAGGCCGGAGCCAGGATGAAACGCCGGCGACATGAAATTTCCCTGACCGCCTCGCAAAGCCTGGTGGCCCGCGCGGCCCGCGAAAGGCAAATCATTAACGTGAAAAATACCCGCGAGGATCCCTCCTGGCTGCCAAACGAATTATTGCCCGAAACCCGCTCAGAAATGGCTGTCCCGGTTGTATCGGGGAGCGAGGTTATGGGCGTGCTGGACGTGCAGAGCGAAAAAATAGGGGGCTTGACCGCAGAAGATGAAACCTTGCTTCAGATTCTGGCCAACCAGATCGCTGTAGCTGTACGGAACGCCCGCGCTTTTACGCAAACCCAAGTGGCGCTCCAGGAGGTGCAGCGCCTACAGAGTTTGTATACCGGCCAGGCCTGGGAGAAGTTCAGCGCCTATCGGCCCACCACCAATTACGAGATTCGTCACCCTATCTTACCCCCGCTGGAACAAATTACTACTCCCGAAGCGTTGACGGCTTTGCACCATAAACAGACCGTTGATTTGAGAATAGGCCGCAGTGATGATAATGGCGCTGATACCGCCGCCGCAGGTCAACCGGCCCAACCTCAAGATTTTTTAGATAATGTTGAGACCTCGCCGATGGAGGCGTCGTTGGAACCAACCGGGCCGGTAATTGAAACATCAGATTCGGCAGGGGGGCATGAATTTGAAAGCGCCCTGGCTACTCCCCTAAAATTGGGCGATGAGGTCATTGGGGTGTTGGGCATCCGTGACAACAACCCCAATCGCCATTGGACAGAGGAAGAGATAGCCCTGATTGAGGCAGTGAGCGAACAAATGAGTTTGGCCATAGAAAACGCCCGTCTCTTTGAAGAAACCGGACGCCGGGCCGGACGGGAGCGGATTATTGCGGAGATGACCCGCCAGATTTGGGCCTCTGGGGAACTGGAGCGGGTGATGCAAACAGCGGTAGAGCAACTTGGCACAGTTTTAGATGCTTCAAAGGTAGTGATTCGCCTGGGGACGGTAGAGCAATTGGCGCCCGAATCATTGACCCAAAGTCAGGAGTAGAGCAAAATGAGAAGATTTTTCACAAGCTTAACTTTTAGAATAGGCGTTATCATTATCTTGGTTGAGATCGTTGTCCTGGCCGGGCTTGGTTCTTTTTATGTTAATCAGCTCAATAAAGAAATTGACGACCAGCTTGAATACAGGGTTGGCTTGCCCGGCAATCTCATTGAAAAGCACGTATTGAGCTATGTGACCATGGCCACGGATCAAGAAATATTGGAGGAACTGGTTGGGGAAGAATTATTGGACAAACTGGTGGTCCGGGCCAACGGTGAGATAATTACTTCTTTAAATATTGAAGAGCAGGGGAAATATATTAAAGATTTACCCAGGCTAAACCCCGACTGGTTTGACCCGGCTATGAGAGAGAGCCTGCTGGAAAAAATGCCCGATGGCATCGTCAATGTCACGCCTGTCCGGGTTTTTTCAGATGCAGAGCAGGCGTCGTCATTTGTTTACATTAAGGTTGACACGGCGCAGACAGAATATCAGAAATCGGCCAATCTGTGGCTGTTTGTAGGTGGCTCCGTGGCTACGATTGCCGCCACTTCCATCGCCATCATTCTCATGTTCTATTTAATGATTACGGCCAGGGTCAATAAATTGCTCAACATGCTGAAGCAGGTTAAGGCCGGCGATTTGGGGGCCAGGGTAAAGGCGAGAATCTGGTCGGACCAAATAGGTACTTTACAAGGCGATGTTAATTCCATGGCCGACCAACTCCAACAAACTATTGAAACCCTGGAAAGCCAGGTGGTTGAGCGAACCAAACGCCTTGAAACCGTAGTGGAAATCAGCCGGCACTTGACCAGTATTCTGGATATAAACACCTTGTTACAACAGGTGGTCAATAATATCCAAACTGCTTTTGCTTATTATCACGTTCATATTTACCTGGTTAACCAGGAAACGGGTGAATTGATTATGCGTGAAGGTACGGGCGAGATAGGCCGGCAGCTTAAAGCCGCAGGCCATAAATTGCGCCCCGGCGAAGGGATTGTGGGTAAGGTGGTTGATGGAGGCCAGACATTTTTGACCGAAAATGTTGAGGAAACACCCGCGTTTGTGCGTAATCCACTTTTGCCTAAAACTCAGTCCGAATTGGCCGTGCCCCTGCGCAAAGGAAATGTGGTTTTGGGCGTGTTAGATATCCAAAGCGAGGAAATTGGCGGGTTAAGAGAGGACGACATTCCCCTGATGCAAGCTATTGCCGATCAGATAGCGGTGACGGTGGAAAATGCTCGCCTTTTCCGTCAAACCCAGGCTGCCACTTCTCAGGCAGAAGAACTCAACCGCCGGCTCACCCGCGAGGCATGGCAGGATATTGGCGATAGAATTTCGGCTGCCGGTTATGTTTTTACCAAAGCAGGGTTAACCCCTGTTCCCCGGACAAAGAATGTGGTTGAAGAGTGGCTGCCTATCATGACCCAAGCTGTCCAACACAAAGACCTAACCTATCACCTGGGCGATGGCGATAAGGGTGACAACCAGCCGGAGCAGAAAACCTGTAGTGTGTCTATCCCCCTGATGTTGCGCGATGAAGTGATTGGCGTGATTGGTATTGAACGGGCTGCTCAAGCTTCTGCGCCGGAAGCGGGCGCCAACTTAGAGGAAGGGGAAGCAACAAATCAAAACCGGCCCAAACCCTGGACCGAGGATGAGTTGACCATTATCCGAAACGTCTCAGAACAAATTGCCCTGGCTCTTGACTCGGCTCGCCTGGCCCGTGAAACCCAACGGGCGGCCTGGCGCGACCGGGTGGTGGGCGAATCAATAGCCAAAGTGTGGGCCACTTCCGAAATTGAAGAAGTAATGAAGGCGGCCGTAGCCCAATTGGGCGATAAATTACGGGCGTCTGAAGTCGTTATTCGGCTTGGTAAGGCAGATGAATTATTGCCAGAATAGGCCTAATTATGTTTGGCTAATTATGTTTGGAGATTTAAGATGAGCAATTTCATCCCCCCATCAGCTACACAACCAACCGAGACTGCCCGGCCGGTAGAAGCCATGCCCCGGCCAAAGAGATGGTCTATTCATTTCTCTATGCGTTTCAAACTGATTATAGCTTTTCTGGTGGTGGCGCTAATCCCGCTAGGCGCGATGGTTTATATTAATTATCTCTCCACCAAAACTATGTTGATTGGAGTTGCCAATCGGTCCCTTTCTGTTGGGGCTGAAAAGGTAATAGCTGATATTGAAACCTTTTTTGAAACTAACAAACAAACCGTCCAGGAGGTAGCGACATGGCCGGAAGTAATCAGCTATTTGAGCCGGCCGGTCACCGCCGATTTATCCCCAGACGAGGCCGAGAAACAGCGTATCCGGGAGAGTTTGCAAAGATTAAGGGGACAGGATGAAAATGCCCCCTCGTTTGCCCTGTTAAACAGGCAGGGCCAGAATGTGGTTGACACCTCTGGGCAGATTGACCTGGATGAATCAAACCAGAATTACTTTATTGAACCATCTCGAACCGGCCAACTCTACGTTTCTCCCGTTATCTTTGAACCGGCTAAAGAAGAGGCATTCCTGTATATTAGCAGCCCGGTGATTAATACTCTGGGGCAAATTGTCGGCGTGGTACGCATGCAGTATAAAGCTGAAGTGCTACAGCAACTTATTGCGCAACATAACGGCCTGGCCGGTGAACAATCATTTGCCATTTTACTTGATGACAAGCGCATTCAGTTGGCCAATGGCGGAAATCCGGATCAGCGATTTACCTCGGTGGTGCTGCTCAGTGAAACTGCGATCAAAGAATTGCAGACGGAACAACGCTTACCGAATAAACTGACAACGGATTTGTTTGTTAGTATGCCTGGTTTCCAGGCGGGGTTGGACAATCCAACTGCTCCCTACTTCACCATTCAACTTGATGAAACTGATGATCAGTTAGCCCTGGCGGCTATTGAAAAGTTGCAGGTACAACAGTTCTCCTGGAATGTTGTTTTTGTACAACCACAGGAAGCCTTCCTGTCACCGCTCCAAGAGCAAATTTTTACTGCCGGGGTGATCCTGTTGGCTATCATTATCGTCGTATTTATCCTGGCGTTTAATATCTCCCGGCCGTTGTCTAATCCGCTGGTTTTCCTGGCTGACGTGGCTCAGAAAGTAGCCGGCGGCGCGTTAGGGTTGCAGGCGCCGGAGGGGTCTCGGGACGAGATAGGGGTCGTGGCCAGGGCAGTCAACAGTCTGGCCAACCAGTTGCGCGATTTGAGCGGCAATCTGGATCAGTACATTGCCGAACGTACCCGGGCCCTGGGCACCCTTGTCAGGTCGCTGGAAACGAGCACTCAAATTGGCCGCCAGATCACCACTATTTTGGAAATTGACGAATTGCTTCGGTATGTGGTCAATCGTATTCAAATTGAGTTCAATTTTTACTATACCCACATCTATCTTGTTGACCAGGCCACAGGCGACCTGGTGATGGCTGAAGGCTCCGGTGAGGTAGGACGCCGGCTCAAGGCGCAGGGTCATCGCTTAAAGGCCGGTGAAGGAATTGTGGGCACGGTAGCCAGCAGTAATGAGTTTTTCCTCAGTAATGATGTGAGCAAGGTGCTTAACTTTGTGTCAAACCCCCTGCTGCCGGATACTCGCTCCGAATTGGCGCTGCCCTTACGTAAAGGCGACCGGGTAGTGGGGGTGTTGGATATTCAGGACAATAAACTCAATCGTTTTACCTCGGCCGATGTATCCCTGATGCAATCTATTGCTAACCAAACCGCTGTGGCTATTGATAATGCCCGTCTGCTAACCGAAACACAAAACGCGCTCAAAGAAGTGCAACGCCTCACGCGCCGCCTGACTCGCGAGGGCTGGGATCAGATTAGCGAGGAAATCTCGGTTTCTGGTTATCGTTTTAGCAGCGGCGCCATTGTCCCAATTTCGCCTGATACGGATGTTTGGCTGCCGCCGATGAAAGAGGCTGTGACCAAACAACAATTGATCAAACAAACCGAAAGTGATAATGGTGGTAATTCTGAAACAGAGCTGGCTGTGCCGCTCATTCTGCGAGGTGAGGTTATTGGCGTACTGAGTGTTAAACGAGAGGAAATTACCGCTTGGGCCGACGAAGAAGTAGCCGCGATTGAAGCCGTGGCTAATCAGGTGCCCTTGGCTTTGGAAAATGCTCGCCTCTCCAAAGAACAGGAAAAAACAATTGTTCAGCTAAAAGAGGTAGACCGCCTCAAATCAGAATTTTTGACCAGTATGAGCCACGAACTGCGTACCCCCCTTAACTCCATCATTGGTTTTGCCGACGTTATTTTGCAAGGTATTGATGGCGAGGTCAGCGATATGGCCTTGAACGATGTTCGGCTTATTTACAATAGCGGCCAACACCTGCTGACTTTGATTAACGATATTCTTGACCTGTCCAAGATTGAGGCCGGGGAAATGGAATTGGTCCGCGAGCCACTGGATATAGAAGAAATGGTGAGTGAGGTAATGAACAGCGCCAGCGTTTTGAAAAAGAATAAACCAGTGGAAATTATCACCAACATCGAGGAAGATTTACCCGCAATCTATGCCGATAAATTACGTATCAACCAGATTTTGTTAAATTTGGTTAGCAATGCGGTAAAATTTACCGATAAAGGCATTGTTACGATTAAGGCTGAAATAAGCTCCAATAATCCCTCTCAGGCTCTGATCTCGGTAATGGATCAAGGTATTGGTATTCCAAAAAATATGTTGCATACTGTTTTTGATCGTTTCCGCCAGGTTGACGCCTCTCGCAAGCGTAAAGCAGAAGGCTCTGGCTTGGGCCTGGCCATTTGCAAACAGTTAGTGGAAATGCATGGTGGCATGATCGAGGTGACCAGTGTGGAAGGGAAGGGGTCTAACTTTTACTTTACTATTCCTTTTGTTGATGCGGTTGTCTCTGATTACGAGCCAATAGGTGTTGCCGCCGGTAATTGATTTTATAGATATAAAAGTTGAGCATAATGAACAAGTTAAAATCTTATCTCTCTCACGTAAAATGTTTGGAATGTGGCCAGGAAATGGAATTTTATCCGGGTTTGGATAAATGTTCAGTCTGTCATGGGGCCTGGCTCGATGCCCAGTATGATTATGAAACAGTGGCCAAGCTCTGGAAAAATGGCCTATCGGGGCGGGTGAATTCATTATGGCGCTACGTGGAACTTTTGCCGGTGGTTGATATTGAGCATATCATCACCATGGGCGAAGGTCAGACCTCATTGATCAGAGCCGTTAAAACGCAACAACGGTTGGGGCATCCCAATATCTTGATCAAAGACGAGCGCCTGTCCCCCACCAGTTCTTTTAAAGATAGACAAGCCGCAGTGGCGTCTACCGCCATGCGCGAGGCCGGCATTCAGGAGTGCGTGTTAGCCTCAACCGGCAATGCCGCCGTAGCTTATGCGGCCTACTGCGCTCGCGCCGACATCAAGCTATGGCTATTTTTGACCAGTATGGTGCCTGCGGCTAAAATGCGTGAGGCGGCTTTATATGGCGCCGAAGTGATTAAAGTGGCCGGCACTTATGACCAGGCCAAAAAAGTGGCCGCCGACTTTGCCGCCCGGCGCAATATTCATTTTGATAAAGGGGCCAAGGCTATCCCCGGTAAAGAGAGTATGAAAACCGTTGCGTTTGAAATTGCCGCTGAGTTAGCTGCCTGTTTAGGGTTGGCCGGAAATGGTCCCTGGCAGGCCCCCGATTGGTACCTGCAAGCGGTCAGTGGCGGAATTGGACCGGTTGGCGTGCATAAGGGCTTTGTAGAACTTTACCAAATGGGACTGATTGACCGCGTGCCCAAAATTGGCGTGCTCCAGGTAGCGGGTTGTTCGCCTATGGTGCAGGCCTTTGCCGCCGGTAAGTCAAAGGCCGATCCGGTTGTGCCTGAAACCCGAATAACTGTGCTTTCAACCGGAGACCCCGGCTTTGCTTACGAATTGTTGTACAACGCCAATCAAACCTATGGCGGCTCCATGCTGGCCGTAAACGACGAAGAAACGTTTGACGCCATGCGCTTATTGGCCAAAACAGAGGGGTTTTCGGTTGAGCCGGCTACCGCCGTGGCTTTTGCCGGGTTGGAAAAAATGGTGGGCCAGGGCATCATTAAGCCCGATGAAATTGTGGTGGTCAATTGTTCCGGCCATACCTTCCCGGTAGAAAAGCACATTATGGATGAAGAAAGCGTGATGGACGTTCGCCTGGCTCAACCTGCTGAAGCCGCGCCCGGCGCGCCGCTGGATGGATTGGGTTCGGCCCTGGAACGGCTGGATGAGCAGGTAACCACAATTGTGGTGGTTGATGATAATCCCATGGACAGCCGCCTCATTCGCCGTTTGTTGCAGGCTAAAAAACCATATCGGGTTTTTGAGGCCAATAGCCCACTTGAAGGGCTGCAAATTATTAGAGACCGTTTGCCTGATTTGGTGGTGAGCGATTTGACCATGCCGGAGATGGACGGCTTTGCGCTTTTAGAAGAACTAAAAAAAGATTCACTTACAGCCCAAATCCCGGTGATTGTGGTTTCGGCCAAAGACTTGACCCCGGAAGACAAAAAACGGCTTACCAGTCAGGCCACCTCAATTTGGACCAAAGGGGCTTTTTCTACTCAGGATTTGGTGGAACACGTGGTCGAAACCCTCTCCAGGGCAGATGGCGATGTTGACGCGCCCATTTCTAGACAGGAACAAGAGGTGCCAAAGGAGAGTATTTCTGTAACCGCGGCCAAGTCGCCTGCCCCACCTGAACCGCAAGAAGTTAAAAAGATAGTTTTGATTGAAGACAACCCCATGGATGCCCGCCTGATCAGTCGCATTTTGCAGATGAATCGTCCGCTGGATGTTAAACAGGTGCAAGCCGGGCGCGAGGCGCTCAGAGTAATTAGAGAAGAAGCACCGCATTTGATTGTGCTGGATTTGATTATCCCGGATATGAACGGGTTCCAGATATTAGAGGCGTTAAGAGAAGATGAAGACCTGGACACGATCCCGGTGATTGTAATTACTTCTAAGGACCTTTCTAAAACTGAACGACAACACCTAATCTCTCAAGGAGTCTATTCAATGTGGCAAAAAGATAAATTGGACCGCAAAAAATTAGTGGCCGAAGTTGAATCTCAACTGGAGTAACTGTGTTCATGCTAGAATTACCCAACAGAAACCAAAGACCATTAAATATGGGAGGATCATTTTAAAAATGTTAATTTTGTATGTTGAAGATAATTTTGAAAACAAGTTGTTTGTCCGTCGGGTGATTGAATCAATGGGCCATGAAATGCTAGAAGCAGAAACAGGCTATCAGAGTTTAGAGATAGCGGCCGAAAAACCGCCCGATTTGATCCTGATGGATATAAATATTCCAGGCATGGACGGCCTGGAAACAACCACCAAATTCAAACAAATGCCAGACCTATCGCACATCCCAATTATTGCCCTCACTGCTAATGCTATGAAAGGCGATAAAGAGCGGTGCCTGGCTGCCGGTTGTGATGGCTACCTGCAAAAGCCTATTGGCGTTTCAGATCTGCGCCGCACAGTCCAAGAGTACACCTCTAAGAGTGAATAAATCATTAAGTGGGATGTCCAAGGTTTACAGGATTATCATAAAAACTAAATTTTGTTCATCCTGCCCAACTTTTATTTGATTGCCTGGGTTCTATCTTGGCAAATAGATTTTTAATTCTTCTCTTTATAAATTCCTGGTGGAGTTTAAAAACTGAAAGTCTCTGTTATTTGTACTGTTTTGAATGAAGCTCAAAACATTCAAAAATTATTGGCTTCCCTGGTTAAGCAGACTCGTCCTCCAGATGAGGTTATTTTTGTTGATGGTGGTTCAACCGATGATACCGTGGCTATTTTGGAGCAGTATGCCGCCGAATATGAACTGCCCTTACGCATCATCGTGGCCCCAGGAGCCAATATCAGTCGGGGCCGCAATATAGCCATTGCCGCCGCAGCCGGCCCCGTTATTGCCGGCACGGATGTTGGGGTTAGGTTAGATGAACATTGGTTAGAAGCGTTGCTCAAACCTTTTCAGGCAGGTAGCACAGCGGTGGTGTCTGGCTTTTTTTTGCCCGACCCGCAGAATGTTTTTGAAGTGGCGATGGGAGCAACCGTGTTGCCGGCCATTTCAGACGTCAATCCGGTCACCTTTTTGCCCAGCAGTCGTTCAATTGCTTTTTTGAAATCAAGCTGGCAGGCTGTTGGGGGGTATCCTGAGTGGTTGGATTTTTGTGAGGACCTCATTTTTGATTTCTGTTTAAGGGATAAAGTGGGACCATTTGCCTTTGCGCCCGAGGCCATTGTTTACTTTCGGCCTCGCAGCACTTTACGGGCCTTTTTTAAACAATATTATCAGTATGCTCGCGGTGATGGCAAGGCTGATTTATGGCGCAAGCGGCACGCCGTTCGTTATCTCACCTACGGAGTGGCCTTGCCCTTGTTGTTGATGTTGGCAGTTATTGCCTCGCCGATGTGGCTGTTGTTAGGCGTAATCCTGGGAGGTTGGGGTATGTTTTATACCCCTTATCGGCGGCTGCCGTTGTGGTGGAATTCGCTTTCAATAAGTGAGAAGTTGCAGGCAATTTGTTGGGTACCGATCATCAGAATTAGCGGCGATGCGGCCAAAATGATCGGCTATCCGGTGGGGTGGAAATGGCGCCTGAAACACCTCCCCACCCAACCCGAACTGCGTTGGAAATATCAGACCGAAACTTGATACCCCCAAAAAATGGTTAGAGTTTGGGGCCAACTGTAACCGAGTCGTAACCGCTGTTACCTGCAAATAATGATATACTAAAATAGGCGCCTAATCAAAAAGGTGGAACGTGAACTGTAGCGTTGTGTTTAACTGATAACCTCGAGGCGCTGCACATTTGCCCTTTTCGGGCTTGGCTTTATCTTCATAAATAAGGTATAATCAACGTGAGTGCTTCGCCTCAATTAGCCACCTACCAACCAAAAGAATCCTACTATTTAGTGCAGGAGCACACCTTGATTGGCAAAATTATTGGCAACCGTTATAGAGTTCTCCGCGAAGTCGGAAGCGGCGGCATGGCCTGGGTTTATCTGGCTGAAGACATTAAAGACGACCGCCTGGTTGCCGTTAAAGTTTTATATCCCCAATTTGGCGAAGATCTCTCCTATATCCAACGCTTCAATCGCGAAGCAAAATTAGCCAGCACCCTAACCGACCCTCATATTGTGCGGGTATTGGATTATGGGGCCGACCGCGACATTTATTATCTGGTGATGGAGTACATTGAGGGCAAAGATTTACGCGATCTGCTCAAAGAAAAAGGCCCTTTTTCCTGGCGCAATGCGCTGGATATAATAGACCAATTAGCCACCGCCCTTGAGCAGGCTCATTTGCAAAACGTTGTTCATCGAGACATCAAGCCCCAAAATATGATGATTGAAAATGACAGCAGTTTGCTTAAGGTGCTTGATTTTGGCATTGCCCGTGTCCCCACGCTGCCTTCGCTCACTCAATCAGGATTTGTTGGTTCACCCTATTATGTCTCCCCTGAACAAGCTATGGGCGAGGAAGTGGATATTCGGTCTGATATTTACTCGTCGGGCATTGTTTTATACGAGTTATTGAGCGGCAATATCCCCTTTGATGCTAAAAGTCCCTGGTCAATCATCAGCCAACATATTTCCAGCGAGCCTCCTCCCATCAAATTGTCCCAGGATGACGTTCCTGAAGGCATTCACCAATTGGTAGAACGGATGGTGACCAAACGGCCAGAAGATCGTTTTCAAACGCCTACGGCTTTGCGCCGGGCCATTGTGGCGGTCTTGGCCGGGCAGTCTATTCCAGATGATACCCTGGATACGCTTTTGGTTAGTTCTGCTGATCAACAGGCCGAGATGGCCGAAAGCCTTTATCAACGAGCGTTGGAGGCCATAAATTCTAAAGAGTGGGCCAGGGCCGTTGACCTTTTGAATCAGGTGATTGCCCTTAATCCCAATCACGGCCAGGCCGCTGAAAAATTAGCTCAAGCTAAACAAGAAGCCATTTTGATTTCATTGTACAGCGCGGCCAGGCGGGCCATGAAATCCGGTAATTGGGAAGATGTGGTCAATAATCTCAAAGGGGTTATTGAACTCAATCCTGATTATAAAGATGCGTCAGAATTGTTGGTGCAGGCCCGCCAAGCCCTGGAAAAGGAAAATGCTCAACAATTTTTGAGTACTCGCTATAATGAGGGTATCGCTCATTTTGAAGCAGGGCGCTGGGCAGATGCCATTGAAGCTTTTGAGGAGGTGCAGCGTCTTTCTCCTGATTATGGCCGGGTGGCGCAGTTTTTGGCTGAAGCGGAGCGGTTGAACAACCCAACGCTGGTTGAAAGACTGAAGCGAGTTGTGCCTATAACTTGGTGGCGCTGGGGCCTGGTAGCTGTTGGCCTGGTGGCCATCTTTATGCTTTTCTTTACCTTTGGCAATAACCAGGAAGTTGCCGGGGATGATGATCCTAAAGAGCAATTGAAAACCCTCTACGAAGAATCTCAAGTAGCCATAGAAAACGGGGATATCAAGTATGCCATTGTTTTACTTGATGAAATTCTAACTCAGGACCCTGATTATGCCGATGCAGCCAGACTCAGACGTGACCTTGTGGCTGCATTAACGCCTACCCCCACCCTGGTGCCTACCCCCACCTTAACCCCCACTCCTACAGAAGACCCGGCCATTCCCATGCTGGCTCAAGCGCAAACCGCTATAGAGTTGGAGCAATGGGCTGAGGCTATTGATATTTTGCAAAAAATACGCGCTGCCAGCCCTGAATTTGAGGGGGCCAGGATTGCCTCCCTATTTTGCGATGCTTATGTTGGCCGAGGGTTGGAAACCCTGGGCAATATTTACCAGCAAGATAAAACTGAGAAGGAGCTTGTCAAGGTAGCCTTGAGCGATTTTGAAGCAGGCGCAGCCGAGTGCCCCAAGCGTACAGATTTACATGATCAGGCTAAACGCGCTGCCGCTTATTTAGAGTCGCTTAACACGGCCAAATACAAGTATGACACTCTCATTCAGATTCTAACGCCCATTGTTGCGGCTGAGTCAAACTATGCCGGTGGCAATGCCAAACAGATGCTGTACGTTGCTCACCTTGATCGAGCCAAAGCTCGGCACGAAGAGGCAGATATTGTGGGCGCTTTGAGTGATTACGAAGCCGCCCTGGCTCTTAATGTAGACGATCCCAGTGAGGCTCACACCCGCCGGGCCGAGTTACTGCTTTCATTCAGCCAACAACCGGCGCAGCCAACACCAGCGCCGGTAAAAACTGTGGCCGCCACCAGGAGGCCAAGCGATACGGTCAGTAGCACGCCCACACCCGAACCGGTGCGGATAAAGTTTGGTAAGCCTGAACTGGTTACCCCGCTAGATGATGTTGTTTTTGTGGGACGCCTCTTTGAGGAAGCGATTGTGGAGTGGCAGCCAGTGGGCGAGTTGGCCGACGACGAATACTATGATCTAACCCTTATGTACATCTATGCCGATCAGCCCAAGTATTGGGGCTTAGCCACCAAAGATACCCGCGTTCAATTAATTGCCGATGATATAGGAGTTGGGGAAGCGGGAGGAGACCGTTTTTATTGGTGGGTAACGCTGCGTAAAGCAAATTCTGCGCCTTCTGCCAACAGCATAGATTTGCCGGTAAGTTTACAGAGCGATGTTAGAACCTTTGTTTGGCTTCCTTAGAAAATTTTCATCTTTCCTCTCCTATTATTGCTTCCGTTCTTGTGAGATATTATAACTCGACTTTTGCATTGACATAATGAACATTAAAAACAGCATAAACGAACGAAACTGCGTTGTTCTTTTTGGGAGCAAGCAAAG
>JAFGDY010000111.1 GCA_016931895.1 Anaerolineae bacterium | reverse complement strand
GTGTACATTGGCCTGGCGCTGGGTAAAGAAGTCCACTCGTATTTTGACCTGGAAATGCTCCAACTGCTGGCGCCCATTCAAAATGGCGGCGTCTCCGGTCAAAACATCGCCCAAGTTTGCCGGGATATTTTAGAAGAGCGCCAACCGGAAAGGAAAGGAGTATTTTTATATAACCATGCCACCGCTTAACATTGTTACCGTTATTCAGGCCCGTAGGGCGTCATTGCGTTTGCCGGACAAAGTGATGCTGCCCCTGGCCGGAGAACCGTTGTTGGTCCGCATGGTTGAACGGGTGCAAGCGGCTACCCTGTCCGGCACGGTGGTGGTGGCTACTACGTTTAGCCCGGAAGATGACCCCATTCAAGACCTTTGTCTGGCGCAAAACATTATCTGTTACCGGGGCCATCCGTTTGACCTGCTTGATCGCCATTACCGGGTGGGCTATCAATTCAATGCCGATGCTGTGGTGAAAATTCCGTCCGATTGCCCGCTTATTGACCCCCACATCATTGACCGGGTCATCGGCGCTTACCTGGCCGAGCCTAAGGCTTACGATTACGTGAGCAATTTGCACCCCCCCTCGTATCCAGACGGCAACGATGTGGAGATTATGTCGCTCAAGGCGCTGGGTATTGCCTGGCGGGAAGCCTGGCACGATTTTCAGCGCGAGCACACCACGCCGTACCTATGGGAAAATCCCGACCGCTTCCGTTTACACAACGTATTATGGGAAACCGGGCTGAATTATGCCATGACCCATCGTTGGGTTCTTGACTACGCAGAAGACTACCAACTTATCAGCGCGGTTTACGACGCGCTCTATCCCCACAACCCAAACTTCGGTTTGTTTGATATTTTGGATTTGCTGACCCAACGGCCCGACATCGCCGCCATAAACCAAAAATATGCCGGGGTCAACTGGTATCGCCATCACCTGGATGAATTGAAGACCATTGACCCCGCCGACACCCGGATTCCGGCAGAGGAACAGGCGCTATGAGCAAACCCGACCATGCCCAGTTAGAAAAAATAGCCCTGAAAGTGCGCGAACACATTATCCGTATGTCCACCGACGGGGGATGCTTTACCGGCGCGTCATTATCGTGCGTTGATTTAATTGTTTACCTCTACCTGAAATTTCTCAACCTCAACCGGCACAACCTTACCGACCCCCACCGGGATTACCTGTTTCTCTCCAAAGGCCACAATGTCCCCGCCCTGTACGGCACGTTTGTGGAACTGGGTTTGCTGGAACGCCAGCGCCTAAAAAATCATCTCGCCCCGCACGACTCCCTTTACTGGCACCCCAACCGCAACATCCCCGGCGTTGAATTTCATTCCGGCTCGCTGGGGCATCTGCTGGCCGTGGCCGTGGGCGTGGCGATTGATTGCAAACTGCGCCAAAAAGATAATAAAGTGGTAGTTATTACCGGAGATGGTGAGTTGAACGAGGGGTCAAACTGGGAAGCTTGCCTGGTGGCCGCGGCCTACAAGCTGGACAACCTAGCGATTGTGGTTGACCGCAATACTTTCCAGGCCAACGAGCAAACTGAAGATTTAATTCCGCTGGAACCACTGGGGGCCAAATTCGAGGCATTTGGCTGCGCGGTTGATTGGGTTGACGGCCACAATTTTGCCGCGCTTGATGAAACATTTGCCCACGTTCCCTTTGCCGGCGGCAAACCCAGCGTGATCATTGCCGAAACTGTGCGCGGGCGAGGCTTGCCCAGCCTTGAAAAACGCGCCGACCGCTGGTTTTGCAATTTTACCCACGCAGAAGTTGAACAACTGCTTCAAGAACTTTACAACGCCAACAACAAAACTCACCCCATTTCTGAAACTCTGCTTGTACGCTAAGGAATAAAGAATGAATTACGAAAACGCCCTCAAAGAAGTTGTACTGAATGACGATCGCTACATCGTACTGACGGCCGAAAATCGCGCCGCCATCCGCAACCTACCCCAGGCCCTGGGCGAACGTTTTATTGATACCGGCATTACCGAACAAACGATGGTAGGTATGGCCGCCGGGCTGGCCCTGCGGGGACGCATTCCGATACTCCACGCCCTGGCTACATTTTTGACCATGCGCGCGTTTGAATTTATCCGCACCGATGTGGGTATCGGCAATTTATCGGTCAAACTGGTTGGCGGGGTGCCGGGCTTTTTATCCGAGGCCAACGGTCCCACCCACCAGGCATTGGAAGATGTGGCCCTCATGCGCGGTATCCCTAATATGGGCGTCTTTTGCCCGGCCGATGAGGAGGATTTGGTAATTGGCCTGCCGCAAGTTCTCAGTATCCGCCAGCCGTTTTATATCCGGCATACCAGCCAACCGGCCATCATCAAACATAATCCCTCCTTTACCATCGGCGAGGCCGAGATTATTTCGGGCGGCGCCGATGTGACGATGCTGGTTTACGGGATGTTGTTTCAGCAGGCTTTCGAAACCAAACGCTTGCTGGAAGCGGAGGGAATCTCGGTACGCCTGATCAATCTACGCACGGTCAAGCCCATTGACGAAGTTGCTATTTTGCGGGCGGCCCGCGAAACACAACTGCTGGTGACGCTGGAAGACCATTTTCTCACCGGCGGGCTGTTTTCTATTGTCAGCGAAATCTTGACCCGGCACGAGTTATCAGCCAGAGTACTGCCCCTGGCCTTGCAAAATCGCTGGTTTAAGCCTGCGCTTTTGCCCCAGGCGCTGGATTACGAAGGTTTCACCGCGCCCCAACTTACGGAGAGAATTTTACAAAAATTCTACCAGGTTTTACCCCGCAAACCGGAGTCGGCGTTATTGCCGGTTGGCGTGTAGCGGAACGAAAACGAGAATAAAAATTTAAACTACCCCCACCCGTCGCCGGCGCGACTCCCTCCCCCGGCATTGGGGGAGGGTTGGGGAGGGGGTTATTTTCACAGGAGGGTGTGTTTCAAATCAGTTGAAGGAGTGCAGAATTCATTCTGCCTCTGCCAAAAAGCGGAATAAACTCCGCACTCCAGGGGTAGTCTCAACTCAAATGAAACACACCCTTCACAGGAGGCTCCTATGCCCAACAATGTTCAATTCAATGCCAATTATCCCCCCATCGCCGAGTCGGATAAACTCTACGCCCGCGCTAACGGCCTGATTCCGGCTTACACCCAAACACTGGCCAAAGGCCCCACCCAGTATGTTAACGGCGTGGCCCCCAAATATTTGCAGCGCGGGCAAGGGGCGCGGGTGTGGGATGTAGACGGCAACGAGTATCTTGATTTTAATATGGGCGTTGGCCCCATTTCGTTGGGCTACTGCTACGGGCCGGTAGACGAGGCCATCCAACAGCAACTTGAAGACGGCATTACCTTTTCGCTGGTGCATCCGCTGGAAGTAGAGGTGGCCGAACTCATCGCCGAGGTCATTCCCAACGCCGAAGCCGTCCGCTTTAGCAAAACCGGCGCCGAAGTGACCAGCGCCGCCGTCCGGCTGGCCCGCGCCTGCACCGGGCGAGATAAAGTGCTCTGCTGCGGCTACCACGGCTGGCACGATTGGTACATTGGCGTAACACCCCGCGATTTAGGCGTGCCCCGGGCCGTGAAAGCGTTGGTACACACCATCCCCTACAACGATATAGCCACAGTGCTGGCTTCATTGGATGAGGATACTGCCTGCGTTATTCTGGAACCGATGGTATTCGATTTTCCCCAAAACGATTTTCTGGCCAAACTCAAAATTGCCTGCGAGGGCAACGGCAGTTTGTTGATTTTTGACGAAATGTGGACCGGCTTTCGCCTGGCGCTGGGCGGCGCACAGGAACACTTTGACGTATTGCCCGATCTGGCCTGTTACTCCAAAGCCATCGCCAACGGCATGCCGCTATCCGTGCTCACCGGGCGGGCAGACGTGATGCGACTGCTGGATGAAGAGGTATTCTTCTTTTCGACCTTTGGCGGCGAAGCCCTTTCGCTGGCCGCGGCCAAAGCCACCATCACTGAACTCCGCCAGAAGGATGTCCCCGCCTGCCTGGCCCGGCAAGGCGAAAAACTGAAAACCGGCTACAACCAACTTGCTCAAGAACTGGGCATGGATAGTTACACCGCCTGCAAAGGGCATCCCAGCCGCACGCTGATAACGTTTGATGAATCGGCGGGTAATCCCTTGCTGATGAAATCGCTGGTGCAGCAAGAGTTGATTAAACGCGGCATACTGTGGTC
>JAFGDY010000110.1 GCA_016931895.1 Anaerolineae bacterium | reverse complement strand
GGATGCTTGTTACGTTGATGGAGAACGAGTACAAGCACAAGCCGGCGATTTCTATGGCGGTTGGATTACCAGCGATATTGTCGGGCCGTTCAAAGGTGAAGCGGGTACTATAGGGTGGTAAGAGACAAACTAAATAATGACGAAATCTGAGCAGTCTACGCCGCATTTAGTTTGTCTTTTCCTGCCCTTGTCTGGCAGCTTTTCGACCCAAAACTCCCCTCAGATTGGTGAATTTCGCGTCGAAAACCCTCGTTTCCTCGGCGGATGCGTAAAGTATCCAGCACAGGCCGCGGCTAACCCGCCAATCCCTGCGCCAATCACCACAACTGGTTTAGCCACGAACCACATCCTCCCCTTGTCCAATCGTCCGGCCTTTCCAGCGCGGGCCGCCATGCCAGCGCCACCACACCGCTTGCCCGGCAATACGCGTCATCAGCAGCACCGATACCGGCAACAATAGGGCATCGCCCAACCGCTGGCGAGTGGCGGCAGCGGTGAGCATACGCACGCCGACCCCAAGACCAATCAACACTAACGGCCACAAGGGCCAGCCAGGGAATTCGCCCAACCAGCCGAAAACCAGCCACAGCCACGGAGCCAGAAAAATAAGCCAGTGAAACACGGTGGCTGCGGCCAGCCGAAAAACGCTGTTCCCGTATCCGGCGATGATATTTTTGGCGTAACCATCGCGCACTTCCGGCCAATTTTGATACATCCGGCAAGAGATCACACCCGCGCCATCGGCCATCCACAACCGCAATCCCCGTTGCTTCACGCGCCGGGCCAGCACAATATCTTCCACAGTTTCGTTGCGTACGGCCTGGTGTCCGCCAACTGCATTGTAAGCCTCGTGTCGAAAGGCCAGCAGTTGTCCGTTTGCCGCGGCAAACGAGGCCCAGCGGGTTTTATTGACCAACGGCAGCGGCAAGTACCCCAAAATCACCAGCGCCATTAACGGCACCACCAATCGCTCGCCCCAGGTGACGGTGATCTGAGTGGGCCATACGGTCAGCAGGTTGGCGCCGGATTGTTCCATTTTGGCCACCAATCCCGTCAGCGCATCGGGCGACCAGATGACGTCGGCATCGGTGAAGATGAGCAAATCACCCTGAGCCGCTTGAGCCAATTGGTGGCAAGCCCAGTTTTTGCCCAACCAGCCAGTTGGCAGCGGATCACCGTTAAGAACTATCAAACGTGGGTCATCTCCGGCGGCAGCGCGGGCAATGACGGCAGTGTCGTCGGTGGAATTATCATCGAGCAAAAGAATATCAAAATGAGGATATGTTTGGGCTAATAAACGGCGCACGGTGCCATTGATCACATTTGCCTCGTTGCGGGCCGGAACAAGAATGGAAACGCGGGGCTGGTGGTTTGTGCCGGAAGATTGGCCCAGTCGCGGAAAGGTGAGAGCGCTAATTATGGCGATCGCGGTGATGCCAATCAGAATCCCGGTAACCAGGACGGCTGTGACAAAAAGGAAGATAGTGGTCATATCCTACCTCCTATCAAAACGTGTTTGCCGTTAATGTTAGGCCAAAATCCGGGTAAAGATCATTCATGGGTGCTCATTCGCTTTTGCAGCCAAGGGCGCAGGCCAGGTGGCTGCATTAATTCCTGGTGATGTCTCCAGGCCAATATCAACGTATTGCCGCCCCACACGGCCAGCAAAATCGGACCGGGATGAAAAATGAGCAGGTAAATCAACAGCCCCAGCATGGCCAGCATTACCGCCCATCCCGATATGGCGACGACACCAAACCACAATCCCAATAGCAAGCCCAACACCATAGGCACTTCCCACAGAGTTAAGCCGGTCCAGATACCAAAGGTGACGGCGACGGCTTTACCGCCGTGAAAACCCAAAAACGGTGAGTAAGCATGCCCCAGCACCGGCGCCAGCGCAACCAACACCAGTGGAATGCCGTCGAGGCCGACAAAAAAATAGGCTATTCCTACCGGAATGGCCCCTTTCAAATAATCCAGCAGAAGCGCCAGCATACCCCATTTCCAACCACCGGCGCGAATAACATTGGTGGCACCGGGGTTGTGGTCGCCATAGTTACGGATTTCGGTGCGCAGGGCCAGTTTTCCCACCCACACCGAAAACGGCAGCGCGCCGCAGACAAAGGCTATTATCATCCAGATGAGGGTAACCATTGTGTCTCCTCCTGTTTTGTTGACCAGGCCAACACCACCAACAAGCCCATCACCACAAAACCTACCAGGGCAGGGCCGGGAAGTCCCCAGAACGCCAGCAAGCCAATAGTTTCTAACGTCCAGGTGATGGTGTAAATGAGTAATAAGGGAAACAGCGGCAATTTCGGCGGTCGCAGCAACATCGTCATTATGGCCGACACCGCCAGCCACCCCAGATAATTATGCCACGGAATGCCAAAATAGCCGCCGGGGTTTTCCCACACCCACAATCCCCAGGCTACCATTTGCGGGTCTAAAAATAGATCCCAAGCCGTTAGGGCCATGGCACTGATTGCCACAAACCGCCAGCCGTGAGTTGAGCCGGTGAGCCGCTGCGCCACTGCCCAGGCGGCTGGGAGCATCATCAACCAGGCCAGAGGGATCAGCAGCGGCACATGGCCCAGTTGCGGTTGTAGTTTATCGGTGTAGTGATAGGCGCCAAACAATAATCCGGTTGATGCGCCTATGGCTTCGGCAGACCAGGCCAGGATACTCACGCCAAGAGCGGTGAATATGGTTCGTACCGCTCCCCAAGCCTTGTAAAGAATAAACAAAACCGTGATCGTCTGCAACACTACACCAGCCATAACACCCCAACGCACGCCCGGTTCATCCCAAACATAGCGTACAATGGGTAGTGAGATCATGGTTATTACCCAATGAGTACGGTTTGAGAAAATGACACGACTGCTCGCCTCACATCGGGCCAGCCGGGATCATCGGCACGGGTCAAATCGTGTCCGGTGTTTGTTTCTTTGTAATGGACTGGGCCAGGCAATTGTTGTAACAAACGGCGGGTACGGTGGGCCGGAACGGTGTTATCCTGGGTGCCCTGCACAATCAATGTTGGTGTATTGATGTGCGGCGCTACCCGATAGGCTTCATTGCCAACGCGCGCCAATTGCTCAAAAATCCGGGTGGGGATGGAGAAGTCTCGAATTTCAGCTTGTACGTCGGGATCATCCAGATCAACGTCGGGGAGGAAATTGCTGATACCGTGTCGAACTTGCGGATCGGCAGGAGTGCCGGGAAATCCGTGTACCAGCAATGCTGCCGGTTGACCACCGTTCCAGTAAAAAGGCTGGTGTTCGTCACCTTGGAAGGGTTTGATATGCACTGGAATTCGGTTCACTGGTTCATCTCCTTTGGTGGCAGCCGCAGGGCATGATACAGATCAAACAGAAATAAAAATCCTCCCTGAATTATGATGCCCCACCCGTGTCCGCGCCAGGTGCGGTTGGTTTTTCCCTTGGTCAAGGCCAACAATAGACCGCCCGTTACATAAAATACATCTAGAACGGTGTTAACCCACAACAAACGTTGGAGGTTGCGTGTTTCTTTAACCACCACGACTGGGGATTGCGGGTCGGGCAATTTAGCTTGTTTTCTTATGGCTGAGTATTGGCCAAACCAGGCAATGATAGCGTCAATGGCGCCCCACCCAATAGCCTGAGCGCCAACGCCGCGCCAAAACTCACCCCCCGATTGCATACCCAACCCGGCGGCAACACTAACGCCGCTCCACACAAAAAGGCGACGGGTGAGGATTTTTTGAAATTGCCAGATGCTTTGTGTTTTCATAGAACTAAAACCATATATTGCGGTGCAGTTTTTTTGGTTCGGTTGGTTGATTCTATTTGGCCCGCAGAAAATACCATATAGAATAACCATAACTCCTGATGGTGAATACCATATGAATAATTTATTTTCTAGTTGCATCTAAATTGTTAAGATCGATTGGTGTTGATCGATAGTAAAACTATAACATAGAAATCTTGTATTGTCAATATTTTGTCTATAATTTGTCTTTTTATTAACTTTCTTTTATAATAAAGTTTAGATGTATTCAGACAAAACATTGACAAAGGAGGCTAAACTATGTTGTTCCCAAATGTAAGTGGAGCCAATTTAAAGCGAGAAAAATTGTCCCTGCCTGAAGATTTTGCCGGTGAATTGGTGATTGCGTTGGTTGCTTTTCAGCAATGGCAGCAACGCCAGGTGGATACGTGGCTTCCATTTGCCGAGCAATTGGAGCAAGAATATGCCGGGGTACGTTACTACGAACTGCCCGTGATTCGGCGGATGAATATTTTAAGCCGGACATTCATCAATGAAGGTATGCGCGCAGGGATTCCCAATCCCAAAGCGCGCGAACGCACGGTAACGCTGTATCTCGATAAAACAAATTTTCGGGCCGCATTGGGAATACCGCATGAGCAAAGTATTTACGTGCTTCTGCTTACTTCAGCGGGCAAGGTATTATGGAAAACAGAAGGGGAATTTACCACGGAAAAGGGCGAGACATTAAGAACAGCAGTGGAAAAAAACTTCAGCTGATTTTTGCTAATTGATTGCGCAGCACTGCCGGTACTCGGGCTTGACTCTCTCTGGCCAACACCAAGGTCATGCCAAACACCACCAACACATTGGTGATCAAAAAGAAAATGAATTCCTCAAGAGGCAAATATCCGGCCAAATAAATGTTCAATGATTGCGCCGGGCTGATTGTCCACGTTCCCGCAGTAATAGCCAACGCATCAGCAATGCTGAGATAGATCAGCGGCGGTAATAGCGCGGACACAACCAACCGCCGATGACGCCAGAGAATGTCGGCACCAAAGACGGTTTGCAACATGATGGGCGGCAAGGCCCACACCAAAATCAAGGCCAGGTACGTACCCGGTGACCATTCGCTCACCAGTAGACCCACTGAAACCAACCAGATCAACCCCAAAAATAATGTTGAAATCCTGCGGATCTGTTGAGCACACGCAATAACCCCGGTGCCAAACTTCATCCGACGAGCCAAATAGAGCAGCCACAATCCGGCCAAAAAGCTTTGCAGGATAAAAAAGGTATATTCTTCAATCGGTACCCAACCGATAGTTATTCCGGTAACCAATGCGGGATCGTACCACCACACAGCAGTGGCGACCAGATAATTATCCCACGGCGTGGTATAAACTACAGCCACAATAACGTGCGCTACCAAAACTATCCACGCCGGATAGTTCTGCAACGCTTTGGGCAAAGTAACGCCCCGGCGATGGTCTCGCCAGGTTAACACCCCCAGCACTACTAATGGTATAAGTAAAAACAAGGCTAAAAAGCCGAAGTAAGTCACGATAAACTCCAGTTTATGGGACACAGAGTTACACGGAGCCATCACAGGGATACACAGAGAATATCAATATTTTTCTCTGCGTATTCACTGTGAAACTCTGCGTAACATCCTTTTAACGTTGATGAATCCGCATCATTACGTCAGGTCTAGGCTCCAATGTCGCTCCCATATGTGGACTCACCTTCTCATCAATTAACTCCAGGGTGAAATTCTGCAAGATTCGGGCCAAAACCACTTTCGCCTCAATTTGAGAAAACAGAAAGCCCAAACAAATCCGCGCCCCGCCGCCAAAAGGAACATAAAGAAAGGGCGGTAGAGCTTTTTCCCGCTCCGGGGAAAACCGATCGGGGTCAAATTGATTCGGCTTGGACCAATACTTTGGATGCCGGTGCGAGAGATAGATTGAATAAAGCACTCGCTGCCCCGCTGGAATTCGATATCCCTGAAACTCCAAATCTGTTGCAGCCATGCGTGTACCGAGGTGAATGGGTGGATAAAGCCGTAGCGTTTCTTTGACCACCTGCTCCAGATAACACAGTTGGGATAATTGAGCAGGTGACGGCGAGTTACCTCCTAACACCGAGTCAACTTCAATTTGTATTCGCTGCATCGCCTCTGGATGGCTTCCCAACAGATACCATACCCACGCCAGTAAAGCCGTACTGGTATCGTGACCGGCGATGAGCATAGTCAGCAACTGGTCGCGGATCAATTCGTCGCTCAGATCGGGGTCGGTAACCAACTGCCCCAGCAGATCGTTGGCTTCACCCACATTTTCCCGTCGCGCACGAATAAGGTGGTACAGATAATCATCCTGTACGTTCCAAAGTAACTGCGAAATGAAATGAAAGTTTGGGAAACCCAAGAATTTGACTAATTGCCGCAAATTTGGACGCAAGATTTGATTGTATTCGCTCAGCATGACTAATTTTGTGGTCGATTAACTGAAATATCGGAAAAACTGAATAAGGCTGTATTGATCATTTTCCGAGACAAAACGCGAAATAATCCAGTGTAAGTGCGAAAAAAGTTACCGAATCCAGTACAAGTGCGAAAAAAGTTCAAACAGGCTAAAAAACGCATTTTATGGAGTGTGAAAAATCCAAGATTCCAATGTAAGTGCGAAAAAAGTTCAACGGTCGAACCTGTTTTACTCTAAATTCGTTCACAATTCAGTTGAAACGCCGATTTCAGGGAGAATATTTCGCGGTTACGCTGGAAAATCCAAGGGTACAAAAAGTGAACTTTTTTCGCGATTACGCTGGAAAAGCAATTCGGCGAATCAAACCAAAATCTGGCTAAAGCAGAATTGGGTGGTAGATACCACTCTGCCGCCCAATTTTGTCTCATATTTCGCAGTTACATTGGAATTTTGAGAAGCAACATGGGTACTTTTTTCGCGTTTACGTTGGAAAAACTGCTTATTTCGCAGTTACGTTGGAACGCACAGAAGGCGCACCTGCACTGGCCGCCGGGAGGAAAATCTTGAGTTGTGAGAAAAATGGGCGGCGGGCCGGCAACGCTGCCCGGCGCAACGGTATCTGGGGCCAGGTCAGCCGCTACCTCAATACCCTGGGCAGCTGGAGTACCTACCGGGACTTGACCGGTCTGGACCAAATCCCGGAACGGGTCGAATAGATCACCGGGGCCTTTTTGGGTTTGAAGGGCTTGGGTGAACGAGCGCCACGGGTGGGTAGCATTCTGGGCGTCATCGTGGGCATTCACGCCCTGGAGCAGGTGACCGGCGCCGCGGCCACCACGGCCATGCGCCTGTGGGGGCGCGGCAAACCCCTGTCGCGGTACCGGGGCGTGATCGTGCGCGAAAGTCCATTGACGCCCAAAACGGCCGCTATCCTGGGGCGTCTCAGCGGGGGACGGGTGGTCGGAGCGTGCGGTTACTACTTTCACGAGGGGGGACGGACCTGGCACGCCCAGAGTTTCACCATCAATCTCAAGGGTACCCCCCACACCCCTGCCCCAGGTGCCGCTGGGGTTTTGAGTACCACTGCGCCCCGCTTGAAACCGTGGGCCCTGCTCTGGCGGCTGCAGCCGGTCAAAGTGGCCGCGGTGCGGCGCCATCTGCTGGACCACCATCGATTGAATTTGGGCCTGGGCCTCATCCGGCAGCACTTTCCGGACGAACTCAAGGTCTATGGCGACGTAACCCAGGTGGGCTGGTGGGAATCACTCGCCCACCTGGCCAATCTGGTTGAGCAAGCCGAGTGGTTCGAGATAAACGTGCGCCGTGTCACGGCAGACTGAATTGAACCCACAGGGTTCTGTAGGAAGATACCTGACAACCTACAAGTCCATCCGAGTTAGCCGCAGAGGAAACCGAGCGGTGAACACAGCATCTCGGAAAAGCGGGGTGAGGCAAGCTGGAAATTGCCAAGACGCCTACGCAAGGGCTGGCTGACAAGGTGAAAGCTGGATTGCCTGAATTCTAGTATCCAGGGCCAAATCGAAAGGTATACAGGAAGACCAGTTGAAACCTGTATCTCGTCAGTAAGAAAGTTTCAATTTATGACTTTCCGAAAGGTATCTGATGAGACCACGTTCCAACGAGGAACGGCAAGGATACGAACGGAGCATCTAAATCAGCCTAGAAATGTTCAGTCTGTACGGAACGCGGGATGGCCTAAGTACCGAGAGGTATATGGTCACGGAGCTTCCATAGTAGTCAGCGGTAGGAAAAGCCTACCACATCCAAACACTGATGGTACAGGCAGAGCCATCAGTCTGGCGAAGGGAAGCAGGTAAGTTCATTTCTAAATATCAAGAAAGGACAAGCGAAATGCTTTTTGCCCAAAAATATCTAGAAATAGTCAGAAAAAGAGGCGAAAACAACGCCGAACTGAAACGAGTGTATCACAATATTCGACACCGTGATTTGTTCTTGGTCGCATATGCTAATCTGTATGCTAATCCAGGAGCAACAACCCCAGGGATTGACCCCAGCGATCAGGGCTGTTCAATGCTAAAAAAGGGTCTTCCAAAGCTAAGCATTTTGTGATAACCTATGGTTCAAATTGACCATAGGAGGCTTGAG
>JAFGDY010000109.1 GCA_016931895.1 Anaerolineae bacterium | reverse complement strand
GGTAAGAAAGGTGGTATAACAATGGCTTATGTGAAAACTGCAATATCTCTTCAAGAAGCGCTCTTGAAAAAAATGGATGATATGGCTCAACGATTGGATATTTCTCGTAGCCGGCTTTTTGCTTTGGCCGCTGAAGATTTTCTTCAACGCCACCAGAATCAGGAGCTTTTGAAGGCTATCAATGCCGCTTATGATGATTTGCCTGACCCAGCAGAAGAAACTCATCGCCAATATGTGCGTCGTCAACATCGGCAGATGGTAACCGGTCAATGGTAATCAATCAAGGTGATGTGTTTTGGGTTGAATTGGAAGAGCCATCGGGATCAGAGCCAGGATATCGTCATCCCCACGTCGTTGTTCAGAATAATGTTTTCAATCAAAGTCGGATCAATACAGTCGTTGTATGTGTGTTAACCTCCCATCTGAAGCGAGCAGAAGCGCCAGGGAATATCCTTTTGGAGAAGGGTGAGGCAAATCTACCCAAGCAAAGCGTTGTGAATATTTCGCAGATATTTACCGTGGATAAGCAAGCGCTAGATGAAAAAATCGGGACGCTTTCCCGTAAGCGGGTACGGCAAATATTGGATGGGATAGATTTATTGTTACAACCACGGGATGTTGAGTAAGCCAAGATGTCCACACCAGCCCGGCCATTGTGTGAATTCAGTCGCCAGTTAGTGAGACCTAATCTCTTCTATTAAATTGGTAAGTTACAGTACGACTAATTGCTTGCAAGTTATTAACCTGATAAAACAAAAAAGCCCTTGCAGTATGAATGTGAATTCACAATACAAGGGCCGAAACCAAAATATTATTGGTTTTACTCTTTATTGAAGCTTAAAAATCCCACAGGTCATTTTCGGTGCAAAGTTCTAGCGCGAGTACCAGTCTGACCGGCGAGTACAACGGTTCATCGTCGAGGTCAGGGAAGGTGAGAACGAAATCTTTCGTGTCACCTCCGGAGCAAGCCCCACCGCACTCAGTACGACACGCTGGCCCTGAATATGCGCACGGCCCTGCCCAATGCCGCCTCTATTGCCTTTACCGGCACCCCGCTGATGGTGGGCGAAGAGCGTACCAAAGAAGTATTTGGCGATTACATCAGCATCTACAACTTCAAACAATCAATGGACGATAACGCCACCGTGCCCCTGTACTACGAAAACCGCATCCCTGAACTGCAAATTATCAACGACCGCTTCAACCCCGACATCGAGCGCGTGCTCGAAGCCGCCGCCCTGGACGATGAGGCCGAAGCCAAACTGGAGCAACAATTTGAGAGCGAATACCACCTCATTACTCGCCAGGCCCGGCTGGAGCGCGTGGCCCAGGATATTGTGGAGCACTTTATTGGCCGCGAGTACCGGGGCAAGGCCATGGTCGTGACCATTGACAAACTCAAGGCCGTAAAAATGTACGATGCCGTGCAGCAGCAGTGGCAGCAACAGTTGGCTAACCTGCGCGCCCAACTGTCCACCTGCGACCCGATGGGCCGGCCCGAGTTGGAGCAGTAAATTATCTTTATGCAGGAAACTGATATGGCCGTGGTAGTTTCCAGCGAGCAAAACGAAATTGAGAAATTCAAAGCCAAAGGGCTGGACATCAAACGCCACCGGCAGCGGATGGTTGGCGAGGATTTGGAGGAACGCTTCAAAGACCCCGCCGATTCCTTCCGCCTGGTCTTTGTGCGCGCCATGTGGATGACGGGCTTTGACGTGCCCAACTGCTCCACCATTTACCTGGACAAGCCCATGCGCAACCACACCCTGATGCAGACCATTGCCCGCGCCAACCGCGTGTTTGGTGAAAAGAACAACGGCCTGATTGTGGATTACATTGGCGTATTCCGTAACCTGCAAGAAGCCCTGGCCATTTACGCCGCCGGCCGGGGTGAAGCAGATACAGGTGAGGTGGATACCCCCGTAAAAGACAAACAAGCCCTGCTGGATGAACTGGCTCAGGCCCTGGACGAAGCCGACGCCTTTTGCGCCGAGCACGGCGTAGACCTGGACCTGATTGCGGCCGAGCAGGATGTCTTCAAACGCATTGCCCTTAAGGCCCAGGCCGAAGATGCCTTACTGGTCAATGATGAGGCCAAAACAGAATTTCTGAGCCACGCCGCCTACACCACTAAACTTTACAAAGCCATTTTGCCCGACAAAGCCGCCCGGCAATACCAGGCCAAAGCCTCGGTGCTGGGCTACCTCAGCCTGCAAATCCGCTCCCGCGATCCTGGCGTAGACATCTCCGCCATATTGGCCGAAGTGGAAGCCGTGCTGGACAAATCCATCACCCCTACCGACTATTTCATCCGCGCCGCGATTGAAACGCCGGTTGAAGAAGAGTCGGTTTCTGACGAACGCGCCCCCTACCACGTGGGCGACTCGCCCGAGCGCCTTGACCTGCGCCGGCTAGATTTTGACGCTTTAGCCGAACAATTCAAAACAGGGCACCGGCACACCGAGCTGGAAAAACTACGCGGAGCCATCAACCAAAAACTCAACGGCATGATCCGCCTCAACCGGCAGCGGATGAACTACCGCGAACAATTTGAAAAACTGATTACCGAATACAACAGCGGCTCGGCCAACGTGGTGCAGGTTTACAATGAACTGCTGGCGTTGGTCAAAGCCCTGAATGAAGAAGAGCGGCGCCACGTAGCCGAAGGTCTCAGCGAAGAAGAATTGGCCTTGTTTGACCTGCTCATCCACAAACCGGAAATGGAACTGAGCAAAAAAGAACGCCAGGCCGTGAAAAAAGCCGCCCACGAACTGCTGCTCAAACTCAAAGGCGGCTTATTGACGCTCGACTGGCGCCAACACCAACAAGCCCAGGCCCAGGTGCGGATTGCCATTAATGATACCCTCGACGAGCTGCTGCCCGCAGCCTTTGATGCAGAGCTTTACGAAACTAAATGTGAAATGGTCTACCAGCACGTTTTTGAAAACTACTTTGGCGAGGATCGCAGCACGTATGAGTCGCTGCCGTTGGGGGTGTAAAAAAATGGCTCACATCTACATCCCCACCACATCACCAGAGCGACCACTAAAAGCAAACCGAACCAGAATGTAGACCCTCGTCTCCTTACTCGTTCATATACTACCCGGCAGTTTGGCATCCGTTCAATGATGCCGATGGCGCGGGCCGTAAAAAAATACCTTGAGTTTGTTATTATCGTGCCTTCCCATTCCATGGTGTCATTTTGACACCCTGCGATACCCCTGAAGAAGAATATGGCCCATAAATGGGATATGGCCTGAACCTGTGTGTCAAGTGGACCGGCCAGGCCAATCTGCAAACCAAAGTGGAAGCGGGTAAACAGCATCAGGAGGCGTTATGAAAATCAGACCATTTTTTGTGCTGGGGGCCGAAACCCGCCGTATTCACCTGGCCCATCTGTTTGACCCGGTGCTGGCTGGGCCTACTTCACCGGCTGGCCCAAACAAAAAATTAACCCTGTCCCTCAATAATGAAAGTCTCCTGAAAGGAGGAAGGTATGGCTGTTAGCAAAGACCATTATCTCAACTTAAAAAACGGCGTGTTCGAGACCACCTCGAAAGCTGATCTGGACCATCTTTTCGCCGTTCTGGCCGATGACCCCCACCGGGAGCGATTGGTGGTCCATTTTCACGGAGGGTTGGTCACGGCGCAAAACGCCCTGCACACCATCGAGAACCGGCTGTTGGACGCCTACCAGGCCGCCGGGGGGTATCCGGTCTTTTTTGTGTGGCACTCCGGCCCGGTGGAGGTGGTGGTTCATAACCTGGCTGAAATCTTCCGGGAACCCATCTTCAAGCGTTTGCTGGTGCGGGTGCTGCAATTTGTGGAAGCCAAACTGCGGCAGCAACCTGGCGAGCGCGGGGGCCGGCTGGAACTCAAAGACGAAGCCGCGATCCAGCGTGAGTTGCGCCAGCCCCCGGCCGGCGGGGAACCTTTGGCCGGGTTAGCGCCAACCCGCTTGCCGGTGGATGAAAGACTGCGCGAGGCTGAAGCGGAACAATTCCGGGAAGTTTTGGAAATGGACTATACCCTGGGGCAGGAAGCGGAAGCCATAGCCAGGGGCCTGCGTACCACCGCCGAGATAGCGCGCGATGCGGCTGCCCGCAGCGGCGCGGTGCAGGCCTCCCGCCACACCCTGATGTCGCCGGAGGTGTTGGCCGAGATTGAGCGGGAGGCCCCCAGCCCGGCTGAACGGGGGGTGATCTCGACCGGCGTCATCATCCGGGGCGCGGGGCGCATCCTGGCCCGGGTCATTCAGCGCCTGGCCGGAAGACGCGATCACGGGGTCTACTGCACGGCGGTGGAAGAAATCCTGCGCGAGTTCTACCTGGCCAACGCCGGCAAGTTGGTGTGGGATTGGGTGAAGCGCGATACCGCCGATGCCTTTGGCCCCGACCCGGCATGGCACGGCGGCACGGCTTTTTTGGAAACGTTAAAGCAGCATTGGCAGAGTGGCTGCCGGCCCCGCATCATCCTGATTGGCCACAGCACCGGGGCTATCTACATTTGCCATTTTCTGACTCACGCGGCCCGGTACTTGCCGCCGGAGGTTCAGTTTGACCTTGTTTTTCTGGCCCCGGCCTGCGACTTTCGCCTGCTGGCCGACACCCTGGCCCTCTGTGGCGAGCGTATCCAGAACTTTCGCCTGTTTGGCATGCAGGACGCCCTGGAAGCCGCCGACCACCTGGTGCCGGTGGCGCCCGTTTACCCCCGCTCGCTGCTCTACTTTGTTTCCGGGGTGCTGGAAGACGAAGCGGACAAGCCCCTGGTGGGCATGCAGCGGTATTACTCCGGCCAGCCGCCCTACCACGGCCAGGCCTATCCAGAAATTGAGATTGTGCGCCGCTTTGTGCGGGCGGAGGCGGGCCGGACTATCTGGTCGCGTCAAGATTCCGGGCCGGGCTGCGCTTCTACGGCTGAGGCGCACGGCGCGTTCGACGATGAAGACGTGACCACGCTCAACAGCGTCAAACATATTATTGCGGAGGGCTTTTAAGATGGCTGCTGACGATTACGCCATTGTAGTCGGCATTTCCAAATATCCCAGGTTTGGCGATCTGGCAGGGCCGGAAAACGACGCCCGGGAATTCTGTCGCTGGTTGCGTTCGCCCCAGGGCGGGGATATTGACGCAGACGACCACGTGGCCCTGGTCTTGTCCAGCGAGCACTACGATCCCGCGGCGGACCCCATAGATGCCCAACCCACCCTGCACCAGGTTGAACGTGAATTTGACCGTTTGATTGACCTGGACCCGGGCGAGGGGGGAATGTTGGGCCGGCGGCTTTACATCTACATGGCCGGGCATGGTTTTGGGCCGGATATTGAGGAAACGGCGCTGTTGGTGGCCAATTCCAGCCGGCGGCGCATGCACCATTTTCCCGGGCGGTACAGCGCGCGCTGGTTTCGCGCCGCCGCCTTGTTCCAGGAGATTGTTTTGCTGATGGATTGCTGCCGCGACGATTATCCCCGCGTGCCCCTGTACATTCCGGCCTGGCCGGAGATTCGCCGCCCGGCCGGGGCCGACGTGCGTTACTTTTACGGTTTTGCCACCAAATGGTCGCGCAAAGCCCGCGAAAAGCCGGTTGCGCCCAATGGCCCGGTGCGGGGTCTATTCACCCGGGCCTTGCTGGAGGCGTTGGAAAAAGCCACGCCCGATGCAAATAATTGCATCACCGGGGCGGTGGTTGAAGAGTACGTGTTGAATTACCTGCCCAAGTTGGTGGATACCGCCGACTACCAGGAACCCCAATTTGAATACAACTACCGGCGCGACATTGTGTTTGTGCAAAAGGGGGAAATTGGCGACGTTGCGGAGGAAAGCCGGGGAGCTGAGATACCGGTGCGGATTCACCTGGCTTCCGCCCTGGCCAACCGGCCTGTGGAAATTGTGAACCACAAATATAAGCGGGTGGCCGGCCCGGTGACCATAGCCGGCGTCTGGGCGCTGGCCCTGCCCAACGGCCTGTATAGCGTGCGGGTGACAGAGATGGAGCTGGAGAAAGAATTTGAAGTGATTGGCGAGGAGGTGGTTGATGTCGAGTTTGGCTAACAATTCGGAACAGAAGGTTGAGGTGATCATTGAGGCCGGTTGGGGCGTCGAAATCTTTATCATTGACGGCCAATTCAGCCTGGTGACCCAGGGTCTGCAACACCTGAAAACCAGCCTGTCGCCCGGTATTTACAAAATCAAGTTCAAGGCCGGGACAGCGGTCAAGGAAATACTCCAGGCGGTGAAGCCCGGCCAGGACACCGTGCACGTGCCGGGGCCGCAACTGCCCATTGCCACCTCGGCGCCCATCAGCCGCGCCCGCGCCGCCAGCAGCGACCACCAACAGGCTGCCGCCCGGCTCAGCCGCCAGGTGCGGCAGCGGCTGGGCCAGGGGAGCCAACTCTTCTTGTTTGCGCGTGATTTGGAGCCGGGCCGGCCGGAGAACGTGGCGGCCGGCTTGAGCCTGCTCCTGCCCGTCGGGCAGGAGCTTGACCTGGCGGAAGTGGCGGCTCGCAGCCCGGAGGCGCGTTGGGCCGGCTGCACGTTGCAGGTGGAGCCGGGGGTTTACCGGCTGCGCCTGCGCGCGCAAAATACCGGCATTTTGGAACAGAGCCTGGTAGCCAGCCCCGGTTGGCAAACCCAGGTCTTTCTGTTTCGGCGTAACTACGGGCCAGCGGCGCCGGTTCGTGGCGCGGACCTGGCCCATGCCTCGGTGCTGATGGCAGAGCTGGGAGAAGGCTTTACCCCGGATGAAATGGGCCTGGATTATGCGGAGCTGGCCCGGTCGGGCCTGGTCAATGGCCGCCAGGTGGTTTCTAAACAAGACCTGCGCTACTTGCTGTGGGAAAAATTCAGAAACCCGATGTTTGGCATCTACGGCGGCCACCTGCTGTTGCTGGCCCCGGAGCCGGATTGGGAGTTATTGGCCACCGTGGTGAAGAATCTACGCCGGTTGGTGGGCGACCACCCCGACGTGACCGCCTTGGCCCTGCGGCTGGCCGCAGCCAGGGGAGAAGCGCTGCCGGAGGCCAGCTTTGCCACGCCCCCCATGCTGCGCAGTAGCTGGCAGCAGGTAGTGCAAGCCAGCGCCGCGATTCCGGGCCTGGCGCCGGCAGGTTCCCTGTCGGCCCAAATCGCCGACCGGCTGTGGGGTGCCGGGGCTTGGCTGGTCTGGGAGCAGCCGGCGGAGGGCGAAGGACTGGCCCAGGCCGCGCCCAAAGGGGAGGTGAACATTGCTGACCTGGTGGCGCAGGTGGCCCAGACCGTGCCCAACCGCAACGCTTTTGAGACGGTGTTACAGGAGGGGCGACTGACCGGCTTGGAGGAGAGCCTGTTGCGTTATGCCTTTCGGGCCGGGCAGCGGCGACAAACGTTAGGCTTGGAAACCCTTGGGGAAGAGCGGCCCGCCCCGGCCCGGGGCGCCATAGACCAGGGCCTGACCCAAACGATGGGCTTGCCTTACAGCGTTTTGCAGACAGTGGCGGCCGGCCTGGGCCAGAAAGTAGCGCAGTTGACCCAAGACGGGGTTATCACCCAGGGCAGCGTGCAGATAGGAGGGGACCGGGCCGTTATCGGCAGCCGGGCCGGGGGCCATATTATCACCGGCAGCGGCAATGCGCTGAATCAGGCCCGGTCGGCCCCGGCTTCAGACCTTCGGGTGCAGTTGGAGAAGACTGAACAGGCCATCAAGGCCCACGAAGAACTGCTGGGGGTTATGCCAGACGAAGAAATTGAAGCCACGCTGGTCCAACTGCGCCGGCGGCAAGCCGACCTTGAAGCGCAATTGGCGGAGGGCGAAGGTGGTGTCGTCACCCGGGACAGCCTGCAAATTGGGGGAAAAGGCGCGGTGATTGGCAGCAGCGCCGGGGGCCACATTATTACCGGCGATGAAAACCGACTGACCCAGGTTGACGATAGCGAAGGAGAGGACTGATGACCAGACCATCTATCCGGTTGGAACTTGAGGAGTTAAACCGCACCATTGCCGGGCTGCGCAAACATCTTTCCGGCCCGGCCCTGGCGGCCGCGCTGCAACCCCTGTTGGAAAAACAGGCCGCGCTGCAAGCGCAACTGGCCGGCGCGGCGCAGACCGGCGAGCGGGGCGTAACCGGCAGCAGCGCTGAAGGCCATATCATCACCGGCGACGGCAACAGCGTAAACACGATTATCAACTACTACCGCGAACAGGCGCCCCACCCGCCCGATGAAGCCACCCTGCGCCGCCAGGTAGCCAGCTATCTAACCTGGATGCTGGAGCGCTACGGCACCATTGAACTGCGGGGCATCAAACGCGAAGGTGTGCAGGTGGTGCAGTTGGATTTGGAAACCGTTTACGTGCCCCTGCAAGCGCAAACCTACCGCCAGGCCAGCGCCGGGCGGATCAGGCTGGACCAGGTGCTAACGCTGGGGCAGCACATTGCCATTACCGGCGGGCCGGGCTGCGGCAAAACCACGGTGCTGCTGCACCTGGCCTATACTTTAAGCTATAGCCTGGGTATGGATGAACCCGCTCTGGCCAGGGAAAAATTGGGGATTCCCCCGCCTATTCCCTCGCCCCCTGAAGGGTACACAACCTGGGAAGAATATGAGCAACAGGCAAAAGATAGGGACAAGAAAACGTTTTTGGAGAAGGCTGGAAAGTTCTCCAGCATCAAGGATTATCTCGCCTCTTTTGAGATTCCCATTCCCATTCTCATTCCCCTCAGCACTTACGCTCTGCACCTGCGCCAATTGCCCCCCGGCGCGCCCGCCGAACAAAAAACCCTGGCCGCCTTCATCTCCGATTATCTCATCCAAAACCAGACCAGCTTTGAGTTGCCGCCGGACTTCTTTAAACAACTGCTGCGCAGCGGCCAGCGGGTGATTTTGCTGCTGGACGGATTGGACGAAGTGCCCAACGAGGCCGAGCGGGCCGAGGTGCGCCAGGCCATTGAAAACCTGGTGACGGGGCGGGAGCAGATGCGGGTGGTGGTCACCTGCCGCACCGCCGCCTACAAAGAGCGCACCGCGCTGGGCAAAGACTTCCGCGAGGTGCAGGTCATGCCCCTGGATGAAACCCACGTGGCCCATCTGGTGCGGCACGCTTACGCCGACCTTTACCGCCACGAAGCCGACGCCGGCAAAGGTAAGGCCGACGAATTGCTCAAGGCCATTGCCAACCTGGAAGAGCAGCGCCGCCAGCGCTTTGGTAAAAACACCGAACCGCTCATTGCCAGCCCGCTTTTGGTGCGCATGCTGCTGGTCCACTACAGCGAGCGCCGCCTGCCCGACCAGCGGGCCGAACTGTATATGAAAGCCGCGGACGCCATGCTCTTGCCGGAGTACAGCCCCGACGAGGCCCAGGCCAACCGGCTGGGCGGGTTGGTTGGCGGCAGCCGGGAAGTGCACCGGGAGTTGGTGCAGCACCTGGCCTTTGAAATGCACCGGCGCGGTTCCAACCAGGGCCGGGAGATTGCCGAAGACGACCTGCGCCGGATTTTGCAGAGCCATCCTGCCTACGGCCATTTAACCAACGACCTGATTGCCCTGACCCGGCTGCGAGGCACCCTGTTGGAGGAAAGGCTGGGGCTGTACCGTTTTGTTCACCTGGCTTTTCAGGAGTACCTGGCGGCTCGCTACCTGGCCGAAACGGTGCGCAGCGAGCGGGGGTTAGAAGGCATTGCGGCTTTTTGTCAATTTTGGATAGCTGGTGGCGCGAACCGGCCCTGCTGGTGGCCGGGTATTTGAGTGTCAACGCGCCGGATTCGGCGCAGAAGTACTTGCTGCGGCTGGCCGGGGCCGATGAACCGGCTGAGCAGGGCCGGCCAATCCTGCCGGCCGATGTGCAACTGGCGGCGGCGGAGGTGGCCGGGACCGCGGCCCTGGAATGGCCGGCCGTCCCGCAGCCCTTGAAAAATAGATTGGCCCAACGGCTGGCCGATTTGTTTGAGACGCCTGACCTGCTGAACCAGGTCAAACCCGGTTACCGGGCTACCATCGGGAATATGCTGGCCCGGTTGGGCGACCCCCGACCCGGGATTGTTGACCTTGACACTATGCTGTTCTGTTACGTGCCGCCTGGCCCGTTTATGATGGGTGAGGATGACGACTTGCACCAGAATGACAGTTTGCATTATGGTTACTGGCTGGCCCGTTATCCGGTGACGGTGGCCCAATTCACAACGTTTGTTGAGGAGGCGGGTTTTCAGGTAAGCGATCCAGATAGTTTGCGCGGGCTGGCCAATCACCCGGTGGTCAATGTCACCTGGCGCAAGGCCCTGGCTTTTTGTACCTGGTTAACCGGGCAATGGCAACAGCAAGGGTATTTACCCGGCGGCTGGCGCGTAACTTTGCCCAGCGAGGCCGAGTGGGAAAAGGCGGCCCGGGGCGGCCTGGAATATCTCCAACAGGGTATTATCAAGCCGATTAATGAGATTCGGCAGTGGCAGCCTGCCCCGGCCATGCAAACCAACCCGTTGCCCCAGCGGCGTTATCCCTGGGGAAAGGAGATTGAGACAGGCCGAGCGAATTACGATCAAACCGGTATTGGCGACACCAGCGCTATGGGCTGTTTCCCGGGTGGGGCCAGCCCGTACGGCTGTTTGGATATGAGCGGCAACGTGTGGGGATGGACGCGGAGTCACTATCAGGATTATCCTTATGACTCAAAAGGTGGCCGGGAGGATTTAGAGGGTGAAGGGGCGCAGGTGGTGCGTGGCGGCGCGTTCTACTTTGCAAGTCAAATCGTCCGCTGTGCGATTCGTAACGGGATCAATCCGAACTACAGGAACTGGTTTCAGGGGTTTCGGATTTGTTGTGTTGTGTCCCCATTCACCTCTGGTCTCTGAACCCTCTGAACTCTGAAACTCTGAAACTCTGAATCCCTGCCCTCTCGAAGAAAGGGTGAGGTGGCGGTAAAGAGGGAAGGTGTCGAAAAGTCAATCAACACCTTCCCCCGTAAGGGGGCCGATTTAAAATTTTCGTAATCATTCACCCTCATGTCATTTCGAGGCCGTAGGCCGAGAAATCCCTGCGGCGTGACAATAACCCATATCATCGCGGGGCAAAATTTACCGTCAGCGTTCAGATTTTCCAGCAATCTGGTTGATAAAAGTGCCGTTTCAGGGATTTCTCCCTTCGGTCGAAATGACATGCCTGAATAGTTACAAAAGAGATAACAAACAATGACCGGGAAACCGAAACAAACCCCGCCGTCACTGGATGACCGGCCCCGCCAGTACAATTTTGTGCTTAACCCCTACCCGGATGAGCGGCTGTCGCGCTGCCCCCACTGCGGACAAAAAACCGGCCAGCGCAAGCTGCCCCTGTTCATTCATATTGACCCCCACTATCCGATTGCCCTTAACTACACCTGTCGTTACTGCCGGCAATGTAATCTACTCATTGCCCACAAACACGAAATTGAACACCTGTTGGCGCAGATGTTCAGCCAATACAACCCTGACATTATTGGCAATGAATACCTGATTATGGGGACAGTAGAGAAAAAAGCCTGGCGCGAAGGTCTCACCCACCCCAAAGCGCCGGTAGAAATGCTGGCTCACACCGCGCTGTTCAAAGCTTATTATCAAGAATTACGGCACACCCAACCCGGCTGGTATCCGTCGGGCCAGGAACCGCCAGTACAAGAACCACTTCCCTCGCAAGAATGGGTCAAGGCAAAACGCCGCGGCTGGCCACGACGGCGAACAAGATAGAGCGGCGACTTCGGAAATCCCGAAATCGGCTGCGCCTATCCTTTTTTACCTGCCAGAGTTTTGTCCATCGTGCCCGTTGCCATCCTCATCACCAACCACCTCCGGCAAACGGGCTTTTCAGGTTATCGAAATGATACACTACCTGGTTGGGGGTGGTCATAAATGATGTCAGTCCCATTTATGACTTGGGGGAGCTTTCAGGTTTTTACAAGGGTTTGTTCAAGACAATGGCGCGGCCATCAAGGGCCGCGCACTAAAGACCTCATTTTCGGTCAAGGGAGCAATGGCCGACTCGGGTAAAGTCATCACGGCAATCGTATCCCCCAGAACATTGAATACTTCCAGGGAATATCCATCTTCTCCGTCAGGCACAGGGTGATATTCAACGATGGTAGCCACATCACCTTTCATTAACCCTTTTTCCGGCACATTTTCTAATAAGATTACTTCCTCAAATAACTGATAGGTCATTTCACTGTCCTCTATCCGGGTACATGGTGATAAACTTTGTTATCCCTGTGGCCAATTCGGTCATCCAGACCGTAACCACAGCCAAGGTCTGCTGATTCGGCCCGGTCAGATTGCCTCTAATCTCATACATCTGCCCATATCTCGTATTGTCAGTTGGCACAGCCTCAAACGATAAGAGCTGTTGCCGTAAATCGTTTTCCAATACCTTCCAGTTTTCAACGGTGTATCCGGCTTGAGAGAGCCATTTGGATTTGTCGTTACGCTTCCGTGGCATTAACAGATATTGGGTGAGTTTCTCAGGAGCAATCAGGGTATTGTCTGACAATTTCATAGAACTGGTAGTATCCGTGAGAATGATAACGAGATTGTAGCATTATTGCTGAATGGATGTCAAATCAAATATTTATTTAACTAACCTGAGTTCGGGATAAGGATTGAGTAAAAGTCACTCCTGCATGGTAAAATGGGGCAAAAATGAACCAGATAGACCCCCAGGAG
>JAFGDY010000108.1 GCA_016931895.1 Anaerolineae bacterium | reverse complement strand
GAAAATAGCCTGGACCCGATAAATTTTAACGGCCAATTTTTATTTCGTGCTCAAAAAAGTGTCAACTAAATTGTGAACCATCCCATACTTTTTTTATCTTATTCAGGCAAGAGAGGAATCCAAAAGGAGAAGTGTGATGTAGTAAATTAATAAAGAAAGCAGTATGACAGTATTTTAAGCCGTAAACGCTGTGAAACTAATACGCCCGCCCAAAAACAGCCACCCGCTCAGCCGGTTTGCCGGTGAAAAAACACGTGCCGCTGCCGCCGGGTTGTTCCAGGGGAAAACAGCGCAGGGTGGCTTTGGTTTCTTCCTGCACGCGCTGCTCGTCCGCGTCGCTGCCGGCCCACCACGCTTTCGCAAAGCCGGTTTTGGTGACTTCTTTGCAGTCATCATAATTATCAACATTGTGGGTATTTTCATCGCGGAAGCGACGGGCCTTTTCCAGCAGCGCGGCTTGCACCTCGGCCAGTAAATCTTGCACTGTTTTGGCCAGTCCCTCCTGTGGCACAAACTGTTTGCCCTCGCGGCCCGGTCTATCCCGCCGGGCCAAGGCCACCGAGTTTTTGGCCACGTCCTTTGGCCCAATCTCCAGGCGGGTGGGCACGCCGCGCAATTCCCAATCGTTGAATTTAAAGCCGGGCGAGAGGGTGTCGCGGTCGTCCACTTTGACCCGCACGCCCGCGCCGGTCAATTCCCGGCGCACGCGCTCGGTGACGGCCAGCACCGCACTCTGTTCTGCATCATTTTTGTAGATGGGCACGATGACGGTTTGGTAGGGGGCCAGGCGGGGCGGCAAAATCAAACCCTGGTCGTCGCCATGCACCATGATGATAGCCCCAATGAAACGGGTGCTCAGGCCCCAGGAGGTGGTCCAAACGTACTGTAGGGTATTGTCTTTATCCAGATATTGAATATCAAAGGCTTTGGCAAAGTTTTGGCCCAACATGTGCGAGGTGCCGGATTGCAAAGCGCGGCCGTCGCCCATCATGGCCTCAATGGTCAGGGTCTGGTCGGCCCCGGCAAAACGCTCAATGGCCGACTTCTCGCCGGGGATAACGGGCACGGCGGCCTCGTTGACGGCAAAATCGGTATAGACCTCCAACATTTGGCGGGTCTCAAACTCGGCTTCTTCACGGGTGGCGTGGGCGGTGTGGCCTTCCTGCCAGTAAAATTCGGAGGTGCGCAAAAAGAGTTTGGTGCGTAGCTCCCAGCGCACCACGCTGTTCCACAGGTTCAACAAAATGGGCAGGTCGCGGTAGCTATTGACCCACTTGGCAAAGGCGTGGCCGATGAGGGTTTCCGAGGTAGGGCGGACCACCAGCGGCTCTTCCAGCTTTTCGCCGCCGCCGTGCGTAACCACGGCCAACTGCGGCGAGAAGCCTTCGACGTGTTGGGATTCTTTTTGCAAAAAGCTGTAGGGAATGAACATGGGGAATCCGGCATTGACGTGCCCCGTGGCCTTAAACCGTTGATCCAGGGCTTGCTGGATGTTCTCCCACAAAGCCCAGCCGTAGGGCTTTACGATCATTGTGCCCCGCGCCGGCCCGTAATCGGCCAGGTCGGCTTTGAGCACCAGGGTGTTGTACCATTCGTTGAAGTCTTGGTGACGAGGGGTGAGTTTGTCTGCCATTAATTTACCTCAAAGTAATTTTGGGTTTACCATTTACAATTTTCGATTATCGTAAACGGTCAATAGAGAGATTTACCCCCAAATCTCCTCAAACACAAAATCCATAAAATCAGCCAACGGAATAATCTTTTTCTCCGGCTCTCGGCGGCGTTTGACCTCCACCCCGCCCTGCTGCAAACTGCGGGCGCTCACCGTGGCTCGCCAGGGGATGCCGATGAGGTCGGCGTCGGCGAATTTGACACCGGGGCTTTCGCGGCGGTCGTCAAACAGCGTCTCAATGCCCGCGTCGAGCAACTCCTGATATAACGCCTCGGCCTGCCGGCTGGTTTCTTCCTCCGGCCCTTTGCCCAACGAGACAAGATACAAGTCAAAGGGGGCCACCGTTTCCGGCCAGGTAATGCCGTGCTCGTCGTGGTGCTGTTCCACAATGGCGGCCATCAAACGGCCCACGCCAATGCCATAACTGCCCATAATGGGCGTTTGGGCCTGGCCGTTCTCGTCCAAAAAAGTAACGCCCATGGCCTGGCTGTAGCGCCGGCCCAGGTCAAAACAGTGGCCCACCTCAATGCCCCGGTACGAGGCCAGCGCGCTGTTGCGGCCCGCGCATTTGTCGCCGGCCCGGGCCAGGGCAATATCGGCCACAATGTCCGGCTCGTAGTCCCGGCCCGCGCTAGTGTTTTTAAGGTGATAGCCGGGTTTGTTCGCCCCGCCGACCAGATTGGGGAAATTGACCGCCGAGTCGTCGGCCACAATGATCAGCCGGCGGCCATGGCCCAAATCCTTGTTCAAGCCAATGGGCGAGGCGTAACCGGGCACAGCGCCCACCGCCTCAATTTCCGCCTCGGTGGCATCCCGAAAATCCAGGCCGCCCAACGCATTGAACAATTTAACCTCGTTGACCGGCAAATCGCCGCGAATGACCACAAAAATAAAGTCCTGGGTTTCATTTTCGGCAATGTAGAACACGGCTTTGACCGTGCGGGTTTGGGGCACGCCCAAAAAGTTGGCCACCTCGGCAATGGTCTGGCAATTGGGGGTGTGCACTTCTTCTAACTTGGCCGGCTCTTCTTGAGGCGGAGCGCCCTTATCAAAAACGGCCCGTTCGGCGTTGGCGGCATAAGCGCCGTCGTTGCTGATAAAGATGGTGTCTTCCCCGCTGTCGCTGACCACCATAAATTCGTGCGAGGCGCTGCCGCCCATCATGCCGGAGTCGGCTTCCACCTCCACGGTGCGTAGGTCGCAGGCAGCATAAATGTTGCGATACGCCTGCACCATCCTGGGATAAAAACGGTCCATGTCGGCCTGGTCAACGTGCACCGAATAAGCATCCTTCATAATGAATTCGCGCACCCGGATCAGGCCGCCCCGGGGGCGCGGCTCGTCGCGCACTTTGCTTTGGATGTGATAAACCAGCAGGGGCAGTTGTTTGTAGGATTCTAATTCGGTGGTGAGTAGGTGGGTGAACGCCTCCTCGTGGGTCATGGCCAGCACAAAGTTTCGTTGGTTGCGATCTTTGAACCGGAGCAATTCGGGGCCAACGCTGTGCCAGCGGCCCGTTTTTTGCCAAACTTCCGCCGGATTGAGCAGGGGCATCAACATTTCCTGGCAGCCCAGGGCGTCCATTTCAAACCGGAAAATTTCTATGATTTTTTGGCAGACCCGCCAGCCCAGCGGCATTTGGGTATAGATACCTGCCGCCAGGGGTTTGATAAAACCGGCTCGCTGCAACAGGCGATGGCTGATGATTTCTGCTTCGGCGGGATTATCCCGTAGCGTGCGGCCAAAAAGTTGAGAGAAGCGCATGATTTACCTCGAAACGGGTTGGCATGGCGGCGGGTGGATTGATTTTGCCAACTTCATAATGCGTCAGGCAGTATAACATAGAAATTGCGCAAAAACAACTTGTAAACTTGTCTACACAGGGATGCATCCCAAATTTTGGGTAATTTGGTGGGGGCGACCGGCCGGCTGCTTCTACCAACATAGAATCCAATTGACGAGATGGGGCAGGTACTGTACAATTCATACGGGCAAACGTAAAATATAACGGAGTTGGTCGTGAAGCGGCCGTTTGCCGTAAAACGGCCCTTTGCCGTAAAACGGCCGTTTGCCGGAGACCACAAAGTGGAGGTAGATTTTGATACATCATACGTGTTTTAAGTGCAAGCGCCGGTTTGAATTGGACCCGGTCTTTGTGGGATTTGAACTCAGCAAGCTCAAGAAAAAGAATCCTTCTCATTACCAGGCCGTGTGCCCCGGCTGCCGGGCCATCAACAAAGTATCGGTGCAAGAAATGAAAGACGAGCTGGAGCAGGTGGCCGATGAAGTTCAACAGATGATCGCCGATTACGAGGCCCAAAAGGCCGCGGCCAGGGCCGAAAAGCAGGCCAAAGCCAAAGAAAAAAAGAGCGCGGAAGAAGGCCAGCCAAAATCCAAATCCCGCCGCCGGTTGAAGGCAAAATCCTAATTACCCAAATTGGCCTGATTGATGGCAGATTTAAATCCACTTAAACAGGTAATTACCGCTATCCACGCCGCCCCCCAGATGGTGGTTATTGACTTTGCCGGGGCAGGCGTGCAGGCTTTGGCCTGGCTGCACAGCGTGGGTGGCTCTTCCCGCACCGTCCTGGAAGCCACGGACCGTTATGCGGCAGCCTCGCTCACCGAGTCAATTGGTTTTGAACCGGATCAGTTCTCTTCACCCCAGGTGGCCCGGGCCATGGCTGCCCAGGCCTATATCCGGGCCTGTCATTTGGCGGCCCCCGGTACGCCGGTGGCCGGAATCGGTTGTACGGCTGCCATTGCCACCGACCGGCCCAAACGGGGCGACCATCGCTGCTGCCTGGCCGTGTGTGACGCCCAGGGGGTGGCCAGTTATACCCTGACCCTGGCCAAAGGCCACCGCACCCGGGCCGAGGAAGAGAACCTGGTTAGCTTTTTGCTGCTTAAGGCCGTGGCCGATGGATGCGGGGTTAAAGGTTTAGCCCTGCCTGAGCTTTTGGCCTCCGAAAAGCTGATTGAGCATTTTGAACCGGTTGATTGGCTGGTCTGGTTGCTGGCCGGAGATATTGAGTGGGTGGCCATTGCCCCGGATGGCTCTATGCGACCCGGCAAAACCTGGCCGCACATTGCTTTTCTCTCCGGCGCGTTCAACCCGCTCCACGATGGCCACCGCCAACTGGCCCAAACAGCGGCCCAAAAATTGGGCCAGGATGTTTACTTTGAACTGCCCCTGGTCAATGCCGACAAAGCCCCGCTTGAACTTGAGGAAGCGCATCGGCGGGCGGCGCAATTTTGTGAGGTGGGCACGGTCATTCTCACCCGCGCGCCCTTATTTAGCCAAAAGGCCAAACTATTTCCCAAAAGTGTGTTTGTGTTAGGCATTGACACGGTGGAGCGTTTGTGGCAACCGCGTTTTTATCACGATAACCCGATGGAAATGTACGCCGCATTCAAAGCCGTACAAGAAGCTCAATGTCGTTTTTTGGTGGCCGGCCGGGCGCAGGAGGACGGTCATCACTTTCTGACGTTAAACGACATCGAGATACCGGCCGGCTACCAAGATCTATTTGAGCAAATCCCCGAAAGTAATTTTCGGGTAGATATATCTTCCACAACCATCCGGAAAGGTTAAAAAAATAAACATGCGTATCTACGATTGGTGGAAAAGGCTGATCTCCTCCCCAAACCATCAAGAACCTCCCTTGCCTGAACGGGCCATGATCATTGCCGCGCATCCCGATGACATCGAGTTTGTCATGGCGGGTACGGCCGCCAAATGGGCCAAAGCGGGCGTTGCGGTCAGTTATGTTCTGGTGACCAGCGGCGACGCCGGCAGCCACGAACCGGGTATGACCCGCGAGCAATTGGCCCGTATCCGCGAGCAGGAACAGCGCGCCGCCGCCCAGGTAGCCGGCGTGGCGGAAGTGGTCTTTTTGGGCTATCACGACGGCGAAGTGGAACCCACCCTGGCCCTGCGCCGCGACCTGGTCCGCCAGATTCGCCGTTTTAAGCCGGATACCGTGATCTGTTTTGACCCCACCATCCTTTACATTGGCCATGATTACATCAATCATCCCGACCATCGCGCCGTGGGCCAGGCGGCCCTGGATGCGATTGCTCCGGCAGCCTCAATGCCCTTATCTTTTGCCGAACTGCGCGCAGAGGGCCTTGAGCCGCACCGGGTGAAACAGGTATGGGTATCGTCCGCCGAAAACCCCGATACCTGGATTGATATCACCGACACCCTTGACCTTAAAATTGAAGCTCTCCGCCGGCACGTTAGCCAATTTCCCAATGGGTGGGACCCGGCGAACATGCTGCGCGCGTGGGCCAGTGAGAGCGGCCAAAAAATCGGCGTAAAATATGCCGAAGCTTTCCGGCGGATGGTGTTGGAACAGGAAGAGAATTGAGCAATTCCGTTTTACTACATTTTCAGGAGGGCTATCCAATGATAAAACCAATTTCTCCCCGCTGTGAATATCTCCAAAATCCGCTAGGTATTGATGTTTTACAGCCCCGGCTCAGTTGGGTGGTTGCTGCGGAAGAGCGCAATCAGATTCAATCGACCTACCAAATTCTGGTAGCGGACAGTGTCGAAACCCTGGCCGCAGACGAAGGCAATCTCTGGGATAGCGGGCGGGTGGACAATAATCAATCCACCCACGTTGTGTATCAAGGCGCGCCGCTGTCTTCCGGCCAACGCTGCTGGTGGAAAGTGCGGCTTTGGGACCGGGAGGGTCGCCCGTCCGTTTACAGCCCACCGGCCTGGTGGCAGATGGGCCTGTTAAAGGCGGCGGAATGGCAGGGGCAGTGGATCAGTTTTGACACCGGCCCCGCCACCGAGATGGAAATGAAGGCTTGTCCGTATCTGCGCCGGGTATTTCGTGTGGCCCAACCCATCCACCGCGCCACCCTGTATGTTACCGCCAAAGGGCTTTACCGGCTGCGCTTGAACGGGCAGCCGGTGGGCAATGCCGTTTTTGCCCCGGATTGGGCGGATTATCGGCAGCGAGTATTTTATGACACCTATGATGTAACCAGCCTGCTCCAACAGGGTGATAACGCCATGGGCGCTATTTTGGGCGATGGCTGGTATAGCGGCTATCTGGGTTGGGGCAACAGGCGGAAGCGTTATGGCGACACGCCCCAGTTGTTTGCCCAACTTAATCTTGAATATCCCGATGGAAGCGTAGATATATTAACGACAGATAGCGGCTGGAAAGGCTCTGCCGGGCCTATCCTTTTTTCTAGCTTTTATATGGGCGAAACCTACGACGCCGGCCGCGAGATGCCGGGTTGGGATCAAGCAGAATTTGACGATTCAGGCTGGCAGGCCGTGCGTGTTGAAAAAGCGGAGCGGCAGATTCAACTGACCGCCCAAAGCGCCGAGCCGATGCGCCTGGTTCAAGAAATCAAGCCCAAGAGCGTGGCCCAACCCCAACCGGGCGTTTACGTATTTGATCTGGGCCAAAACATGGTTGGTTGGGCGCGGCTGCGGGTGCGGGGAGAGGCGGGCACGCGGGTGCAGCTTCGTTTTGCCGAAATCCTCAGCCCCAACGGCATGGTCTACACCGAAAACTTGCGCAGCGCCAGGTCCACCGACACCTACATTCTCAAAGGCGGCGGCCCGGAAATCTGGGAACCGCATTTTACCTTTCACGGATTTCGGTATGTGGAAGTGACCGGCTCCCCCGACGAAGCCGACCTGGAGACGATCACCGGCTGTGTGCTGCAATCTGACCTGCCCCAGACCGGCTTTTTTGAGTGTTCCAAGCCCATGGCCAACCAGCTCTGGCGCAATATTCTCTGGGGCCAAAAAGGCAACTTTTTGAGCGTGCCCACCGATTGCCCCCAGCGCGACGAGCGCCTGGGCTGGATGGGCGATGCCCTGGTTTTTGCCCGCACGGCCTGTTTTAATATGAACGCGGCGGCGTTTTATACACGCTGGATGATAAGTGTGGCAGACGGCCAATCGCCGGAGGGGGCTTTCCCGGATGTGGCCCCGCAGATTGTGTCGGAACGGGATGGCGCGCCGGCCTGGGGTGACGCCGGGATTGTGGTGCCCTGGATGGTGTACCAGGCCTATGGCGACACGCGCCTCATTGAGCGCCACTACCAGGCTATGGCGCGCTGGCTGGATTACATCCACGCCGCCAATCCGCACCTGCTGCGGACCAAACGGCTCAACAACAACTATGGCGATTGGGTGGCGGTGGATACCGGGGTTGGCGCGGCTTCCAAAGAAATGTTAGCCACCGCTTTTTGGGTCTATATTGTCCGGCTGATGGCCCGCATGGCCCGCGCTATTGGTCGAGATGATGATGCCAGAAAGTATATGGAGTTGTTTGAGGGCATCAAAGCTGCTTTTAACACCGCTTACGTATTCCCCGATGGTCGAATTGAAGATGGCTCGCAATCCGCCTACGCCGTAGCCTTGCAGTTTGATTTACTGCCCGCCGACCTGCGCCCGGCGGCGGCCCAGCATCTGGTGGAAAACATCAAGGCCCGAGACTGGCACCTATCTACCGGCTTTTTGGGCACGCCCTATCTGTGCCCGGCCCTGGCCGAAACCGGGCATCAAGACGTAGCCTATCGCCTGCTCAATAACGATACCTATCCCTCTTGGGGCCACATGATTAAACATGGCGCCACCACCATGTGGGAGCGTTGGAACAGTATCCTGCCCGAGGGCGAGGCCCATCCCCCCCGGATGAACTCCTTCAACCATTATGCCTTTGGCGCGGTGGGCGAATGGCTGTACCGTTTTGTGGCCGGCATTGATACCGATCCCCGCCAGCCCGGCTATCAACATATTTTAATCTATCCCCGGCCCGGCGGCGGTTTAACTTACGCCAAAGCCGAGTACGACTCAATTCGGGGGCGGATTGTTAGTGATTGGAAAATAGAAGGCCATGAGTTTCACCTGAAAGTGACCATTCCCGCCAATACCACGGCCACCGTTTACCTGCCCACCAGTAACCCGGATACAGTGACCGAGAGCGGCCAGCCGGTGGAGCAGGTGGAAGGGGTTCGTTTTGTAAAACAAGAAACAGAACTGGCTGTCTTCCGGGTGGGGTCCGGCGATTACCATTTTGTGGCTGCCTTTGCCTGATGACGACCACCCCGGCTCTCACCATTCGCCCGGTTGGCCTTGAATCCTTTGACGCCGCTTTTGACTTGTTGGTTCGTTTTTTCCGCGAAGAAGGCTTTGCCACCCCTAAAGAGGAAATGCGCGCCTCGCTGCGTTTGCTGCTGGCCAGTCCCGCGCATGCCGTATTTCTGGCCCGGCGGGACGGCCAGGCCGTAGGCGTGGCTACCGTGTCCATTGCCCTCAACATTGAATATGGCCGTTCTGCCGAAATTGATGATCTATACGTGCTACCCCAGGCGCGGCAGCAGGGAGTGGCGGCAGCCCTCATTCAAACGGCTTGCGCCTGGTGTCGCCGGCAGGGCTGCGCCGTGGTGCTGGTCACCGTAACCGCAGCAGGCAATGCGGCGCACGGTTTGGTGGGGTTTTATCAACGGCGGGGTTTTGTGGATACAGGGCGGGTCATTCTGGTTTATCCCCTGGAGGGATGACGACAAAGGACGAACGACGAATGACAAAAGATATTGGTCAATGGTCGTTGGTCATTCGTCGTTGCTCCCCACTGGCCGCTTAAAAAATTTTTAAGGAAAAAACTTTTAATTTCTTACGAAAAAAGGTATTTTCGTAAGAAAGAAATTGACAGATTGTCTTTTTAGCTATATAATCGCTTTCGATTTATTATGAAACTTACGCTTGAGAACTCATTTCGAAAGCTTGCGGGAGATTGAGGGTGGGCAAAGAACATCGGTTGCCGGAACGCAGGCAGCAGATTTTGGAAACTGTTGAAAAAGCCGGGCAATTGTCGGTGGCCGAATTGAGCGTGCAGTTTGATGTGTCGGAAGTGACCATCCGGCAGGATTTGCAGGCTTTGAGCGAACAAGGTTTGTTGCTGCGCACGCGAGGCGGAGCGGTCTCCACTAACACCATGCCTGAATTCTCCTTTGATGTCCGTCACCAGCAATACGCGGCGCAAAAAGCGCGCATTGGCCAAACTGCGGCCGGGTTAATCAGTTATGGCGAGACCATTTTCCTTGACGCCAGCACCACCGTTAATGCCATTATTCCCCATCTCAAAGAGTATCCTGAATTAACCGTTATTACCAATAGCCTCAAAGCAGCCTTGAGCCTGCTGGATGCGTCTCGAGTGCAGGTGATTTTGCCGGGGGGCTATTTACGTCGCGAGTCAATTTCGTTGGTTTTGCCGACCCAGGCTGACGTATTGGGCGAGATTAACATTCAGATAGGCTTTTTTGGCGCGCGCGGTTTAACGGTTGAAGAAGGTCTAACCGATGTGAATTTAAATGAAGTAGCCATGAAGCGGGCAATGGTGACCCGTTGCCGGCAGGTGGTGGGAGTGTTAGACTCGCGCAAATGGGGCAAGGTGGCCGCTTCTACCTTTGCCACTTTAGCCCAAATTGACACGCTCATCAGCGATCAGGAGGCCCCTGCGGATTTGGTACGCCAGATTCGGGAGCGGCAGGTTGAAGTGATTTTGGTTTAGGCAACGACCAATGACCAACGACCAACGACCGTTGACCAACTTCCTTCGTCGTTCGTCCTTTGTCGTTCGTCGTCCTTCGTCAATCTATTTTAGCTGGACGTGGCCCTATGAACAACAACATTATCCTGCAAATGTTTAATATCAGCAAGCACTTTGGCGGCATTCAGGCCTTACGCGATGTCTCGTTTGACCTGCGCCCCGGAGAAGTGCATGCCCTGCTCGGTGAAAACGGGGCAGGCAAGTCTACGCTCATCAAAATTATCACCGGCGTGTACCAGCCGGATACGGGCGAGATTCACCTGCACGGCCAGCCTATTGCCTTTCTCGACCCGCTGGCCTCGCGGCAACGTGGCATTGCCGCCATTTATCAAGAACCCAGCCTCTTTCCCGATCTGGATATTGCCGAAAATATTTTTGTCGGGCGCCAGCCGACCCGGGCCGGAGGCCGCGTGGCCTGGCGGCGTATGTATCGTGAAGCAAGCGGTTTGCTCGAATCATTGGGCGTGCAGCTCGATCCCAAAACCAAGGCCCGTAACCTGAGCGTGGCCCAGCAGCAAATGGTTGAAATTGCCCGCGCCCTGTCGGTTAAGGCCAAGATCTTGATTATGGATGAGCCAACGTCGTCGCTGACCCTGGCTGAAGTGGACGACCTGTTCCGCATTGTGCGCCAGTTGCGCCAGGCCGGCACGGCTATTGTTTTTATCTCTCACCGCCTGGAAGAGTTGTTCCAACTGGCCGACCGGGTGACGGTTTTGCGAGATGGGGCGTATGTGGGCACGCAGTCTATCTCAGAGGTGGACACGGATAAACTTGTGCAGATGATGGTGGGCCGGACGATGACCAACATGTTTCCCAAGCAAGATGTTCAGGCTGGCCAGGTGGTGTTGCGTGTTGAAAACCTGACCAGGGCGGGAATTTTTGAAAACGTTTCGTTTGAGTTGCGCCAGGGTGAAATCTTGGGCATGGCCGGTCTGGTGGGGGCGGGCCGCACCGATGTGGCCCGCGCTCTGTTTGGGGTTCAGCCGGCCACCGGCGGCGTTATTCGTCTTGATGGTCAACCCGTGCCTATCAACAATCCCCGGCAGGCTATGGATTTAGGCATTGTTTACCTGCCCGAGGACCGGCAGCATCACGGCCTGATTTTGAAAATGAGCATTACCCACAATATTTCCCTGCCCAGTCTGCCAGAATTTACCCGGCTGGGCTGGGTCAATCAAAATGATGAACAACAGGCGGCTTACCAGGCCGCCGAGCAGATGGACGTGCGAGCAGCCGGAGTATGGCAAAAGGCGCGCGAGTTGTCCGGCGGCAATCAACAAAAAGTAGTGCTGGCCAAATGGCTGGCCACCCACCCCCGGATACTGATTTTGGATGAGCCAACGCGGGGGATTGACGTAAAAACCAAAGCCGCTGTGCATGGTCTGATGAGCAACCTGGCTGCGCAAGGGATGGCCATTTTGATGATTTCGTCGGAGTTGCCCGAGGTGTTGGGCATGAGCGACCGCATTCTGGTAATGCGCGAAGGCCATCTCACCGGCCACTTTAGCCGCGCCGAGGCAACCCAGGAAAAAATCATGCTGGCCGCTACAACGGCTGTCATAGCCGCTGTCACAGCCTAGAAAATTCACACCCGTAAATTTAACGAAAGAGGTGACAGAGATTTGGCCGCCCAAACAACCACTCCCAAACGCAGTCTGTTGATGACCCTGGCCACCGTCCGCGAGACGGGCATTACCTTGTTTATTATCGTCCTGGTTATTTTAGTCAGCCTCCGCAGCGGTTCCGCCTTTTTAAGCCTGGAAAACTTTCGCGATATTTTGTTGAACATCTCCATTCTGGCGATTGTGGCCCTGGGGCAGACGATGGTTATCATTACCCGGGGCATTGACCTCTCGGTGAGTTCGATGATTGGCCTGGTGGCGATGATGGTGGGATTTATGGTCAAGCAATATCCCGACATGTCGCCGGTAGTGGCGGTGCTGCTGGGCATGGCCTTGGGTTGCGTGCTGGGCAGCTTCAACGGCTTTGTGATTACCGTGGGCAACGTGCCGCCGATTATTGCCACCCTGGGCACCTTGAGCATCTTCCGGGGAGCCATCTTCTTTTACAGCCAGGGCACGTGGATCAATGCCTTTGAGATGTCCCCCTCTTTTAAGGCGCTGGCTAAAGGCGCTCCCCTCGGCCTGCCCAATCTGGTGATTGTGGCCATTGTGGTGGCGGCTATTATTTATTACTTTCTTAACTATACCCAGCCGGGCCGGAATATCTACGCCGTCGGCAGCAACCCCGACGCGGCCAATGTGGCCGGTATCCGCACCCAGCGGGTCATTTTTTCGGTCTATCTTATATCCGGGCTGTTGTGCGGCCTGGCCGGGGTGATGTGGGCCTCGCGCTTTGAATCGGCCCAAACCAACACGGCCCTGGGTTTTGAACTGCAAACCGTGGCCGCCTCGGTGGTGGGCGGGGTCAATATTTTTGGCGGCAGCGGCACCGTCACCGGCGTGCTGTTGGGGGCGCTGTTGCTGGGCATTATCAATAACGCCCTCACCCTGATCCGTATTTCCCCCTTCTGGCAGTTGGCCGCCCAGGGTCTGCTCATCCTGCTGGCGGTGGTGGTTGACGCGGTGGTGTTGCGTCGCTTGCAGCAAACACTGAATGTGAGGAGAGCCGCATGACCGTCCAAGCCAAAGAGTCATCGTCATTGGGCGCTCCGCCCAAAAAATCGCTGGTTACCTTTTTCTTGCGTTGGGAGTGGTTGCTGGTTGCTTTGTTGATTGTGGTCAGCGTCGCAAATACTTTGCTATCGCCCTATTTTTTGCAGGTGGATAATCTGTTCCGCACCGCCTCGGACTTTATGGAATTGGGCTTGATGATGCTGCCGATGACGTTTGTCATTATCACCGCCAACATTGACCTGTCGGTGGCCTCGAACCTGGGCATGTGCGCCTCGTTTATGGGCTGGCTGTTCAATAACGGCTGGAACATCTGGCTGGCGGCGAGCGCGGCCCTGCTGCTAGGCGGGCTGGCCGGGTTGTTGAACGGTTTTTTGGTGGCGCGAGTCAGGCTGCCGGCCCTGGTGGTGACCCTGGGCACTTATGCCTTCTATCGCGGGGTGGCCTATGTGTTGTTGGGCGACCAGGCCGCCCGTAATTATCCGGCGTCATTTACCTATCTGGGCCAGGGCAAACTGGGCAACACCCCGGTGCCGTTTTCAATGCTGCTGTTGGCGGTGTTGGCCGTGATTTTTGGCCTGGTTTTGCACAAAACCCGCTTTGGCCGTTACCTCTACGCCATCGGCAACAACGAGGAAGCTTGCCGTTACGCGGGGGTGCCGGTGGCCCGGATCAAAATGATCGTGTTTGTGTTATCGGGCCTGTTGGCAGGGTTGGCGGGCATTGTGCTGGCCGCGCGTTTTGGCAGCACCCGGCCCGACATTGGCCTGGGCCTTGAGCTTGATGTTATCACCGCCACCGTGCTGGGCGGCGTGGATATTTTTGGCGGCAGCGGCACCATGATTGGCGTGATACTGTCGCTCTGTTTGATTGGCGTGATGCGTTTTGGCATGAGTTTGCTAAACATCCAGGGCCAAACTCAGGGCATGGCCATAGGCTTTTTGCTGATTTTGGCGATTTTTGTGCCAAATATTGGCCATAGATTGTCCCGTGGCGGGGTCAGCGTGACCCGTAATTCTCTGCTGGTTACGGCAGCAGGCGCGGTGGCGGCCATTTTGTTTATCACTTTTTTTGCCTGGTCTCGCGCGCCGATCATCAATGTTTCGCAGCCAACGCCCACGCCAGCCCAGGCGGTGGCCGCGGCCACCGCTACCCCTGTGGTCTTAAAACCAACGCCAACGGCGGTAGCTGTTCCTCCCACGCCCACTCCCCGGCCTACGGCCACGCCGCAACCGACGGCTACCCCGGCGCCAACCACCGAAGGCAGTGACGAACCGGCGGTCACGCCCACTCCCACCGAGCCGCCCAAACCGGAGGATGACATGGTTGAAATCCCGGCCGGGACCTTTATTTTTGGCAGCAACAATACCGAACCCAACGAAAGCCCGGAGCAGATTATTGACTTACCGGCTTATTCGATTGACCGTTTTGAAGTGACTAACGATGACTTTGCCATGTTTGTGGCCGCCACCGGCTATCAAACCGAAGCCGAGCAAACTGGAGCCAAAAAAACCTGGCGCGATTACGTTGAAGGTAAGGGCAATCACCCGGTGGTCAAGGTGAGTTGGAACGACGCCCAAGCTTACTGCCAGTGGTTGGGCAAACGCCTGCCCACCGAGCAAGAATGGGAAAAGGCGGCCCGGGGGGAAAAAGGTTTGCTCTTCCCCTGGGGCACCGGCTTTGACCCGACCCGGGCTAACATCAAGGCCAGCGGTATTCGGGGCACAGTGGCGGTGGGCAGTTTTCCCACCGGCGCCAGCTCCTATGGGGTGGAAGATATGGCCGGTAACGTTTGGGAATGGACAACCGATCCGTACCTGGCCTATCCCGGCAGCACCTATCAGGATAAGTTTTACAGCAACGATTTGCGGGTGACCCGTGGCGGCGGCTGGTTTGACGAAGCCAATCAAATTCGCGGCACCAATCGTTCCGCAGCCAAGCCCGACTCGGCCAATGACGACCTGGGTTTCCGCTGCGTCAAATGAGGACCTACCCCCCCACTTCTCTTCACCCTCTGTCCGGCCACTGACAGAGGGGTGACGGTTGCGGGGGTGAATAGTCAAACAAGGAGGGGAGCCTATTCAACAGAATAATGTTAATATGGCTTCAAAAAAAATGGATCAGACTGTTTTAGAAAAAAGAATTGGAGGATTACCATGAGAGTAACAAAATTTATCCTTATGCTGACCGTATTGTTAATCTTAACACTGGCGGCGACCTCGGCTTTGGCCCAGGAGGGCGTAACCTGCGAAGAGGATTACAGCGTGCAGGCCGACGACTGGCTGAGCAAGCTGGCCGACAAGTTCTACGGTGATATTTTTGCCTATCCGGCCATCTTTGAGGCTACCAATGAAATGGCCAAAACCGACAGCAGCTATGCCACCATCGCCAACCCCGACCTGATTGAACCGGGTTGGAAGCTGTGCATCCCCAGCCAGGCCGACGCCCAGGCGCTGTTGGGTAAAGAGGCGGCTCCGGCGGCTGAACCGGCGGCCGGCGGCAAGCAATATGTGCTGGTGCCCAAAAATCTGGGCAACCCCTACTTTGATGCCGCTAACGACGGCGCGCAAGAAGCCGCTGCGGAATTGGGCGTGACCGTCACCTACCAGGGTTCGGCCACGGCTGACGCCACCGAGCAAATCCAATTGCTCAACGCGCTCATTGCTCAAAAAGTTGATGGTCTGGCCGTATCGGCCAACGACTCTGACGCCCTGGTGCCCACCGGCAAAAGCGCCATTGACGCCGGTATCCCCGTGGTCAGTTGGGATGCGTCTATTGCGCCAGGTGGCCGCGTATTGCACATCAACCAGGCCACCGCCGAAGGCATTGGCCGCGCCCAGATTCAACTGGCCGCCGAACTGGCCGGTGGCGAGGGCCAGATTGCCATCCTCTCCGCCACGTCTACCGCCCCCAACCAGAACGAGTGGATTGAGTGGATGAAGGATGAACTGACCAAGCCCGAATACGCCAACATCGAACTCGTGGCCACGGTTTACGGCGACGACGAGGACGAGAAGAGCTACAACGAAGCCCTGGGGCTGATGAAAACTTATCCCGAGCTGGAAGTGATCATTTCCCCGACCACCGTGGGCATTGCCGCTTCAAGCCGCGCCGTGCAGGACGCCGATAAAGTCGGTCAGGTCCTGGTGACCGGGTTGGGCTTGCCTAACCAGATGCGCGAGTATGTGAAGAGCGGCGCTTGCCCGGCTTTCCAACTCTGGAACGTGGTTGACCTTGGCTACCTGGCCGTTTACGCCCTTGATGCCGTGGCGACCGGCAAAGTTACCGGCGCCCCGGGCGAAACATTTAGCGCCGGCAAATTGGGTGAGTACACGGTGGGCGAAGATGGGGTTATTTTGCTTGGCCCGCCCTTCACCTTTGACCTTAATAATATTGACAATTTCAACTTCTAAGTTTTGCCAACAAGAAATAGTTTTTGCTAAATTGAGACCTTAAAATTTAGCGAACCTCTCCTCCTTGATTTGCCCTCGGCCTGGCATATCCCGGCGTAAGCCGCGATAAGCCAGGCCAGGGTTTGTTTTGCCCCATGTTGGTTTTCAAGATATTATTAACCGAATCCTCTACCCGCTTATTCATCCACATCGTGAACCAACTCATCCCTTCAATTTTCTGAAGCTGTTCACGCTTAAAATTACGGAGAATAAAATGATCACTCAACCTACAGACAAACAAATCCAGGCCGCCTACACCCTGGCGCAAGAACGATATGCCGCGTTTGGCGCGGATACGGAAAAAGCCCTGGAAACCCTGGCCCAAATTCCCATCAGCCTGCACTGCTGGCAGGGCGATGACGTGGGCGGTTTTGAAGACCCCGACCGCGGCTTGAGCGGCGGCATTATGGCCACCGGCAACTATCCCGGCAAGGCCCGCACCGCCGACGAATTGCGCCGCGACCTGGATAAAGCCTACAGCCTCATCCCCGGCCGCCATCGCCTTAATCTGCACGCTATCTATCTGGAAACGGACAAGAAAGTGGAGCGGAATGAAATTGAGCCAAAACATTTTGCCGGTTGGGTGGATTGGGCCAGGGCCAACGGGCACGGCCTTGACTTCAATCCCACCTGTTTCTCGCACCCCAAAGCCGATGATGGCTTTACCCTGGCCAGTTATGACCAGGGCATCCGCAACTTCTGGATTGAACATTGCCTTGCCTGCCGCAAGATTGGCGCGTACATGGGCCGCGAACTGGGCACTCCCTGCGTCACCAACATCTGGATTCCCGACGGCCTCAAAGACACCCCCGTGGACCGCAAAACGCCCCGCCTGTTGCTTAAAGATTCTCTTGACAAAATTCTGGCCGAGCCGCTTGATCCCAACTACAACCTCGACGCCGTAGAGTGCAAACTCTTTGGCTTGGGGTCGGAAAGTTACGTGGTTGGCTCCCACGAATTCTATCTGGGTTACGCGGTGGCCAACAAAATTCTGTTGTGCCTGGACGCCGGGCATTTCCATCCCACCGAGGTCATCTCCGACAAGATTTCCTCAATTTTGACCTACCTGGACGAGATTT
>JAFGDY010000107.1 GCA_016931895.1 Anaerolineae bacterium | reverse complement strand
TTACCGCCGGGCGATGGGATTGGGCCATGGCCTGGATTTACGTGGGGCTGATAATCATCAGCAACGTGGCCAGCCGGGTGATGATGTTGCGCAAATATCCAGATTTAATTGAAGAACGAGCCGGGGCTTTGGAAAAAGAAAATACCAAAGCCTGGGACAAAGTCCTCGTTCGGCTTACGGCTCTTTTAGGCCCACTGGCTACATTGATTGTGGCCGGGTTGGATATGCGTTTTGACGGGTCGCCACAGATCTCACTTGAACTGCAATTGATTGCGCTGGCCGGGCTTGTATTGGGCTATTTGTTGGCTTACTGGGCCGTTATTTCAAATAGATTTTTCTCGGCCACCGTCCGTATTCAAACAGAACGAGGGCACACTGTTGTCAGCGAGGGACCTTACCAATATGTTCGCCATCCAGGTTATGCGGGGGGGATCATGGCCTATCTGGCTACGCCGTTGATGCTTGGCTCGCTGTGGGCCTTCATCCCGGCCGTGTTGACCGCCCTCCTGACGATAATTCGGGCCGCGCTTGAAGACAAAACTCTTCAAGAAGAACTGGCTGGCTATCAAGAATATACGCGGCAGGTGCGCTATCGCCTATTACCGCTTATTTGGTGATCAACATTAGAGAGATAATGATGAATGATACTGCTTCAAAAGATACTTCAAAAATGACGCCCGAAATCAAGCGCGGCGTTATATCGTGGATTATCAAAGCCGGCGCGGGTCTGATCTTTTTTGCCGTAATTCTATTTCCCATCGCCGGACAGTGGGATTGGGGATGGGGTTGGATTTTTATTGGACTGTTCGCCCTGGCTTCCATTGTTAACGTTTTGATCCTGGTCCCCACCAACCCGGCCTTGCTGGCCCAACGTTCCAGGGGACTGCGCGAAGAGGGCGCTTCACAAACCGATAAGTTTTTGACCGGCATGGGCGCCGGCTTGATGCCCATGCTCTCGTGGATTGTGGCCGCGCTGGACGCGCGTTTTGGCTGGTCGGCCATGCCGTTGGCGCTGCACCTGGTGGGAGTGCTTGGTTTTGTTTTTGGCTGGGCCTTTGTGCTTTGGGCTACCGGGTCAAATGCGTATTTTTCCACCACCGTCCGCCTTCACGCCGGGCATACGGTGCAAACCGGCGGGCCTTACCAATTGGTGCGCCATCCGGGTTACGTGGGGGCAATCTTGTACCAACTGGTCACGCCGTTTTTGCTGGGGTCGTGGTGGGCCTTCATCCCGGCAATTCTATCGGCGCCCTTTTTGGTGGTGCGCACGGCGCTGGAAGATACCATGCTTCAGCAAAATTTGGACGGTTATCAGGCGTACGCCCGGCAGGTGCGTTACCGTTTACTACCGGGCGTGTGGTAAATCGCTTTAGAGAGTGAAGGAGTTCCATGCATAATTCGCTTTCCCGCAGAAAACTAGCCCAAACATTTTATGCGCGCTTATTGATTTTTTTACTTATCTGGCTGGCCGTGTTCTTTTTGCCGGCGGGCACGTTTGCTTTTTGGGAAGCCTGGGTTGTTTTAGCCATCCTCTTCATTCCTATGGCGCTCGGTTTTAGCTATTGGCTCAAGAATGATCCTGAACTGCTGGAAAGAAGGTCGAAAACAAGTGAGAAGGAAGCGGAGCAAAAGCTGATTATCAAAGTCCTGTCTCTCTTTTTTGTGCTCACCTTTCTAATTCCAGGCTTTGACAAACGTTTCGGGTGGTCTGATGTGCCCGTGGTCGTCGTAGTTGTGGCCGATATTCTGGTAATGCTTGGTTATGGAATATGTTTTTTTGTTGTTAGAGAAAATCGTTTTGCCTCCCGTACCGTAGAAGTAGAACAAGAACAGCCTGTTATCAGTAGTGGGCTATATGCAATTGTTCGTCACCCCATGTATCTGGGTGTATTGCTGATGTGTATTTCACTTCCCCTGGCTTTGGGGTCTTACTGGGCCATGGTCCCTGCCCTGTTGATAATTCCTGTTCTTGTAGCAAGGGTAAGGAATGAAGAAAGGGTGCTGGTTAGAGAACTTAAAGGCTATCAGGAATACGCCCAGGATGTGCGTTACCGCCTGTTGCCGCGGGTGTGGTAGTTCAAGGTAGCAAGGTAACAAGGTAACAAGGTAGCAAGCCTGCTGTTTTGTTACTCTGCTACTCTGTTACTCTGCTACTCTGCTACCCTGTTACTCTGCTCCCCTGGAGGGTTTTATGCTCTGGTCTAATTCAAATAAAACAAAAAATAACCTCAGCGGCTCGCTCATCACCCTCCGCGGCGTGGTGAAAAAATACCAGAGTCGCGCCGGGCAAGTGACCGCGCTCAAAGGCATTGACCTGGAAGTCAAGCCGGGCGAGTTTTTGGCCATTATGGGCAAATCGGGCGCGGGCAAAACCACGCTCGTTAACGTGATTACCGGCCTTGATCGAGTTACCTCGGGCGAAATATGGGTGGCCGGCATACCGGTGCACCAATTGCAGCCGGAAAAAGCAGCCCGATGGCGCGGCCGGAACGTGGGCGTTGTGTTTCAAACGTTTGAACTTTTGCCAACACTCACGGTGCTGCAGAACGTCACCCTGCCGATGGATTTTGCCAGGCGGTATTCGCTGCGGCAGCAGCGGCAACGAGCCTTGCAGCTATTAGAGCAAGTTGAAATTGCCGAACACGCCCACAAATTACCTGCGGCGGTTTCGGGCGGCCAGCAGCAGCGACTGGCCATTGCCCGGGCCATGGCCAACAACCCGCCCCTCCTGGTAGCCGACGAGCCGACCGGCAGCCTGGATTCGGTCACTTCCGAGGCGGTCATTGACGTGTTTGCGGAACTGGTCAATCAAGGCACAACGGTGCTGCTGGTAACCCACGATGAAGACGTTGCCCGGCGGGCCAGCCGCATCATTACTCTGGCCGATGGAAAAATTGTGCCTGACAACCAGGAGGTAAACCATGCTTAGGTCACGCTGGCACAAAGTTATTAACGATCTATGGGGCAATAAAATACGCACGTTTTTGATTGTGCTTTCAATTGCCGTGGGACTTTTTGCCGTGGGCACCATTATCAGCGCCCGCTCCATTTTGTCTACCGAAATGGCCAAAAGTTACGCCGCCATCAACCCTTCCAGCGGCACGGTGCGCACCCTGGAACCCTTTGACCAAGATTTTGTGCAGGCGGTGCGCGATATGCCCGAAGTGGCCGAGGCCGATGCCCGTTACTTTTTGACGGCTCGCGTCCAGACCGGCCCGGATGATTGGGCCAACCTGACAGTTTTTGGCGTGGCCGATTACAACGACATGCGGGTCAACAAAATTTGGCCGCAAGCCGGAGCCTGGCCGCCGCCCGACGGCGAAATCCTCATCGAACGGGCTGCCCTGCCGGTGATCAAGGCCAACATTGGCGATGAGATCACCATGCAAACCGCCGATAAAAAGTATCGTCAATTGCGTATTGCCGGCACCGTGCATGATCTGGTCCAGATGCCGGCCCAAATTGATAGCACGCCCTACGGCTACGTGTCTATGAAAACCCTGGAATGGTTTGGCGAGCCTTACGGATTTAATGAGCTGCACATTGTGCCCGCAAACCAAAGCGATAAAGACCACGCCCAAGATGCGGTCAACAAGGTTAAAAACAGGGCCGAACGCAGCGGCCTGACCATCCCCATAACCATGACCGCCGAGCCGGGCCAGATTCCTATGGACGCCATTTTGCAGGGTATTTTGCTGCTGATGGGCATCATCGGCCTGCTGTCGCTGTTTTTGAGCGTGTTTTTGATCATCAATACCATCTCTGCCCTTTTGGCCCAACAACGGCGACAAATTGGCATCATGAAGGCCGTTGGCGCCACCACCGGCCAGATTATGGGCATGTATTTGGGCCTGGTGCTGATTTACGGCCTGCTGGCCCTGCTTATAGCCGTGCCCTTGAGCATGGCCGGGGCGCGCGAACTGAGCCGATTTATGGCCGCCATGTTCAACTTTGACCTGGTTGAGCTGGCCACGCCGCCGCAAGTTATTGTGCTGCAAATTATCATTGGCCTGCTCACGCCGATGCTGGCCTCGCTGCCGCCATTTTTGACCAATTTGCCGATCACGCCCGTTGAGGCCATGAGCGCCTTTAGCTTGGGCAAAGGCCGTTTTGGCGCCGGCTTGATTGACCGGCTATTATCGGGCGCTAACCTGTGGTTTGCCCGGCGGGTGTTACTGCGGCCCATTTTGCTCTCCATGCGCAATATCTTTCGCAGCAAGTGGCGGCTCACCTTAACCCTCATCACTCTGACCCTGGCCGGCGCCATTTTTATTGCCGTCTTCAGTATGCAGTCGTCGTTGGACACCACGATGGATGATATACTGCACACCTGGGACTTTGATATTATGATCATCTTTGGCCGGGCCTACCGGGCCGAAAAAGTGCAGCGCGAGACCCTGGCTGTGCCCGGCGTAACCGCCACAGATGTGTGGCTCCAGTTACCCACCCGCCGGGTGCGGCCCGACGGCAGCGAAACCAAAATGATTTACATGTTTGCCCCGCACGCGGAGTCGGCGTTGGTGCGCGGCCCTAAAATTTTACAGGGCCGTTGGCTGCTGCCCGGCGATGAAAACGCCGTGGTGCTGGACTCTATTTTTATGAAAGAAGAACGGGATGTAAAGTTGGGCGATAGCGTGGTGCTTAAAGTAGACGGCCGCGAACGCCCGTTCCGGGTGGTGGGAGTGGGGATGGGCATGATGGTGCCTATGGCTTATGCCAATTATAATTACATTGCCCAGCTTACCAGTCAGGTGGGTTTGGCCGACACCATGCTGGTATCTACCGAGCGCCACGACGAAGCCAGGGTTATTGAAATTTCCAAAGCCATCGAAGCCCAGTTTGAGCGGCTGGGCACGGATATTGACGCCGTGGCTACTTTAGCCACCGAACGGCTGGAGGCCGAGGCATTTTTTGGCATCATTATTGCCCTGTTAATGATCATGGCCTTTATGCTGGCCATTGTGGGTGGGCTGGGTTTGATGGGCACCATGAGCATTAACGTGCTGGAGCGCACCCGTGAAATTGGCGTGCTGCGGGCCATTGGCGCGCCCACGCGGGGTGTGGCCTGGGTTTTCATCCGCGAAGGCATGGCTATTGGCGCGCTCAGTTGGTTATTAAGCACGGTGTCGGCCCCATTCCTGGGCAAACTGCTGACCAACGCCGTTGGCACCCAGGTATTGGGCATGCCGTTCAGCTTCACTTACTCGCTGCCCGGCGTATGGCTGTGGTTAGTTATGGTGATTATTTTAAGTGGTTTGGCCAGTTTTATCCCGGCTCGCAACGCGGCCCGCTTGACCGTGCGCGAGGTGCTGGCCTATGAATAGAGGCCCGTAAAAGTCTTTACCAAGACTTAACCTAAATTTAACAGTTATTTTACCTGGTTATGATAGAGTATAAATTTTACTCAGAAATTAATAGGCCGACGGTGCGCCCCAAAAATTTTGGTGGTAGGGACAGGACAATGTCCTGTCCCTACCCTGTGGCCTAAAATTGAGACAACGACAAGAACAGAAAATGGCTTGACAGCCTAAAAAAAGTATAATATAATCGGATGGTTAATTTTTTAGTCTAAGCTAAATATTTTTTTAGTCAAACTTAATCATTAAATTAATACGATTTTTTGTAGCCTGAAGTACAACTTTTCGTATAATTGCTCGTATAAAATATCTGATAGAGAATCAAACTGTGGGGTCAAGCCTTAAAAGCTTCTAAAACCCACAGGGGCTTTGAAAGTGTATTGAGTTAGAGTATCTCTCAACTTTTTCATAAATTCGCTTGAGTTCAAGGAGAACAACCATGAAACTAAAATTTGTTGCCACCATGTTAATGGTCATCTTATTGGCCGGGGGAGTTATCGCTTGCTCGTCTGAGCCAACAGCAACGCCTGAGCCGGTTGAGGCCCAGGCCATTCAACAGCCCAATGTGGTTTCCGCCGAAGCTTTTGTGGTGCCGCAGCAAGAAGCCAACCTCTCTTTTGAAGTGGGAGGGCGGGTAACTGCGGTTGAAGTTGAAGAAGGCGACGAAGTTACTGCCGGGCAAACCCTGGTCCAGTTAGATAATGCCAGCCAACAGGCAGCGGTGGGGCAGGCCGAGGCCAGTTTGGCTCGCGCTGAAGCCAATTTAGGCCGAGCCGAAGCTGACCTGGCCAGGGTGAAAGCAGGTGCAACAGCGGAGCAAATTGCTCAGGCCGAGGCGGCGCTATCCAGAGCGGAGGCGGCTTTGGCAGAAATCATTGCCGGCCCCACCGAGGAAGATATTGCCCAGGCCGAAGCCAGAGTGGAGACTGCCCAGGCTACGCTGAACCAGGTGTTAGCCGGGGCGCGGGATGAAGACTTAAAAGCTGCGTCGGCCAGGTTATTGCAAGCAGAAGCCAACGTGCGATTAGCCCAGGCCGACTATGACAAGTTTGTTTACGGCGAACCGGAAGTGGCCGAACCTTATGGCGTAGCCTTGCAACAGGCCACCCTGACCTATGAGGCCGCGCAGGCAGACTACGAAAAACTCCTCAATGGGGCCACCGACGAGGATATAGCTGTGGCCCGCGCCGGGGTAAAAGAGGCGGAAGCCGCTTTGGCCAAAGTTAAGGCTGGAGCCACGCCCGAACAGATTGCCCAGGCCCAGGCCGAAGTCGTCAGAGCCGAGGCCGCGCTGGCTGAACTCGTTGCCGGAGCCACACCCGAAGAGATTGCTTCAGCCGAGGCAATTGTTGAAGCAGAGAAAGGCTGGATCAAAGAGGGCCAGGCCGGGATCGTGTCGGCCCAAACTGAACTGGCCAAAACCGAGTTAAAATCACCCTTTGCGGGCACGGTGGGGGCCAGGAATGTTGATTCCGGCGAAATTGTTTCACCGGGGGAACCGGTCATCTCAATAGGTGACACTTCGCGTTGGCAAATTGAAACCGACGACTTGACCGAGATTGACGTGGTAAATGTGAAAGAAGGCGCTAAAGTTCAGATCAGCGTGGACGCGCTGCCCGGCGAAGAGTTTGAAGGGGTAGTGACCCGCATCAAACCCAAATCAGAAACCAAGGCCGGCGATGTGACTTACACTGTGTTGATTGACATCACCAAAGGCGACACCTCGCGCTTGCGCTGGGGCATGACCACTTTTGTTGATATTGAAGTTGGGCCGGATGTATAAGGCGCCTACATTCTATTTCGAAGGGCAATGCTTTGCTATGCGGCAGTCTTGCCCTTCAAAAAAGGCAGGGATGAAAATGAAAACAAAAAGAATCTTATCTTTGATCTTGATCATTGGGCTGGCCTTCAGCGTTTGGGTAACGGGTTCTCTTCCGGCGCAGGCGCAACAAGCTAATCTGGATACCACTTTGGCCAGGGCCGCCGCCAACAGTTTTCTGGTGACGTTACTGCGACCGGAACTATCAAACACAATGAAGTTTTACTTGTTGGATAGTGTTAGCGCTGCCGACATTGTGGCGGCGGTTCAGGAAAGTCCGGCCACCAGTTTTGAAGTTACCGGCGCCGAGTGGGTTAGCGAGGTGACCTACCAGGTGAAAGCCATGCTCCAGCCCGGCGATCGTCCTATTTCCGTTTACGTTGGCAAGTACAATGGGCGTTGGCGGATTGAGGGCGTTGATTTATCGCCCGTTGGCGTTACTGTTCCGGCGGAAACCGCTGAGAGTTCCGGCGAAACAGCGCCTGCTCCAACCGGAAATGGCCCGGTTTCCGTTAGCCAAAACGGCGGCGGACAGCTTGTTTTCCAAAACCAGAGCGGAGGGGATATTTATCTCATCAATGCTGATGGAACCGGCCTGCGCCGGATTACCCAAGGTATTGATCCTCAGCTTTCGCCGGATGGCACCAAAATCGCCTTTACCCGCTGGACGCCCCGATACGAGTTGTTTACGATAAATGTGGACGGCAGCAACGAACAAGCCTGGACCCATGGCTGGCGCGAAATGAAATCGCCCACCTGGACGGCCGATGGAGCAAAGTTGATTTTTAGTTACCAGGATGGCGGGCGTCTGAATGACGAATATCACCGGATTAATATTGCCAAAACCTTGATGGCGGGAGATTCGATTAAAATTCCACCTGAGGCCAGAGACATTGAGGAAAAGGATGGGGTGATAACCTACCGGATTCCCGCCGACGCCCACTGGTATTTGAAGCAATTTAACTTGAACACCGGCCAAATTGCCGAAATATTTACCGAACGGCACAGCTATGGCCCCAGTGGACATCCCACCCAGGCCAATCAGGTTATCCACAAAGTGAACACCGGCATCACCCTGCACAATGTAGATACCAATACCGCCCAGCTTGTGACAGACGACTATCGTGATCACACGCCCGTTATCTCGCCGGATGGTAGTAAGGTGGCTGTGGCTTACTGGCAGGATGGTCATTGGGAAATCCACACCATGAATCTTGACGGCAGCAACCGGCAACGGCACACCGAAACGCCGCTCACCGTTCTGGCCAATAACAATCGCCTGGTCAGCCAGGAAGTGGAGGGTCAGTTGCGTTTTGTGCCGGTGGAAAACCCGCACTGGAATAACGCCGCGCCGGCCTGGTCGCCGGATGGCAGCAAAATAGCTTTTTTAACCGACCGCACCGGCCAGTGGGAAATCTGGATTATGAACGCCGATGGTTCTGACCAGCGGCCCATGTTCCCCAACGGTCAATTGGCCGAGATCACCTTGCACTACGCCGGAGTTGACGAACGAATGTTATCCTGGCGATGAGTTAAAAACCGCTTATCACGAATCACGCAATAGCTATTTCTCAACCAGAAATCTTTTAGGCATCCCCGGAGGCAAATGTAAAATCCGTTTCGCCTTTGGGGATGCTTTTGCTGCTATTAAGGTTTAAAGTCTATAATCTGGGCCGGATTTAAACCAAATTCGCAAACTGCTAGATCCGGCGCAACTTAAGTTTGTTTTGATCGTATAATTAACTGAATGTCACTTGAGGGGTTTTTACCCAAATTACAAAGGAGTGTGCAATGACTACAAGCAAACGTGTGGCGATTTTAATTGGCGGGGGTGAAGTCCCCGGTTTAAATATGTGTCT
>JAFGDY010000106.1 GCA_016931895.1 Anaerolineae bacterium | reverse complement strand
TAGCCCCAACGGGGCTTTCCTATCCCAGTTGCCCCCCTCTGGGGGGCTTCCTAATGCCTCCCGCTATGCGGGAGGTTGATTACTTTTCCGCTGATGCTTTTGTTTTTTGCCGGCGCGAGCTGGCTGCCCCTCTCTTTGTTGGCCCTGGGGGGGGTTGGCTGGGGTTTTATGGTATTGTTCAATATGGCCAATGCCCTCATCCAAACACTGGTGGCCGACGAGTTGCGGGGCCGGGTGGTCAGCATTTACACCCTGAGCTTTTTTGGATTGATGCCCCTGGGCGCGCTGCTGGCCGGTTGGGTGGCCGAGGTTTTTGGTGAACCAACTACCATTATTATTAGCGCGTTGATCTCGCTGGGTTTTGCCGGTTGGCTGTGGCTGCGCATGCCGCAACTCCGCGCGCTACAGTGATCCCGGCGATATATGTCCTGGTGACATTTGTCACACCCAATCAAGGACAAATGTCACTTACCAATTACGGCCAATAATCTTACAATGACCCTGGCAGTTATAGGCGGCAGTACCTACCCGCGTTACTTCTATTTCCAGAAAAGTAAAAAAACAACCTCTTCAAACACTACCACTTTTAAGGCGAGTGAACATAATTCGGTGGTCGCCACCGTTGTGTTATTAACAAAAATCGTAACTGCTCAAGCATGTCGTTTCGACCGAAGGGAGAAATCTCCTTGAAGCCGCCCCTTGAAAAGTAGATTTCTCGGCCTACGGCCTCGAAATGACATGGGGCTGAGTAGTAACCAAAAATCATTCAAAGGAGAAAATTATGTCAGAAGAAAAAGTAATGAATCGGACTTTAGTCGTGGTCGGAGCGCTGTTGATCCAGCTTGCGTTGGGCGCAATTTATGCCTGGTCGGTGTTTACGCCGGCGCTGGTAGAGGCGGGTTGGAGTAAGGCTCAAACGCAGATGGTGTTTTCGGCGGGATTGGCCTTTTTTGCGGTGGTTATGGTGCTGGCCGGGCGGATGATGCCTAAAGTTGGCCCCCAGAAATTGTCTATTGCCGGAGGAATTACGCTGGGTTTGGGTTATTTATTGGGTGGTTTGATTGCGCCTTTTAATTTTTGGGCGTTGTTGATCTTTATTGGCGTTATAGGCGGCAGTGGTATTGGCCTGGCTTACGTGGTGCCTATTGCGGTGGGCATGCGTTGGTTTCCAGATAAAAAGGGCCTCATTACCGGGCTGGCGGTGGCCGGTTTTGGCTTTGGCGCGCTGCTGTGGGTGCAACTGGCCGGTTCGTGGGGCAAACTCATTGCCAATATGGGGTTGGGAACCACCTTTGCCATTTATGGGGTGGTATTTGGCATCATGGTGGTGGTTGGCGGTTTGTGGATGGTTTTTCCGCCGGAAGGCTGGAAACCTGCTGGCTGGGAGCCGCCTAAGGCTGTGGCCGGTCAAGCCCCGGCGGCCGGCACAGTAGATTTTGAAAGCGGCGAGATGTTGCGCACGCCCCAATTTTACATGATCTTTATCACCTTTTTGTTTAGCGCCAGCGCGGGCTTAATGAGCATTGGTTTAATGAAACTATTTCCCATGCAGGCCATGCAAGCCAACGGTATTGCCGAAGAGTCGGCCAGCGCCATTGCCGGCTTTGCCATGGGGATATTTTTCTCGTTGTTTAACGGCGCGGGGCGGATTGGCTGGGGTATTGTTTCCGATAAGATCGGCCGCAAAATGTCCATTATAATTATGACGGCGATTCAGGGGGTAATGATGTTGCTCTTCCCCCTGATGGCCGGAACGCCGGCCCTACTTTATCTGGCGGCAGCCCTGGTTGGCTTTAATTTTGGCGGTAACTTTGCCCTGTTCCCCACCATTACGGCCGACACCTTTGGTAGCAAATTTGTGGGCCAAAACTATGCCTGGGTGTTTTTGTCTTACGGCGTAGGCGGTATCTTTGGCCCCATCTTGGGCGGTAAACTGGGCGATATGGGCAACTTTGCCCTGGCCTTTACCATTGTGGGGGTGCTGTGTCTGATTGCCGCCGGAATTATGTCTGCGCTCAAACCGGCAGTTAAATCTGGAGAAGCTGTCCCGGCCGGGGTCTAAGACTGGTAATAGAGTAGTCTAAATGGAGATGGGTCAAAATTCATTTTGGCCTCCTCTTTTTAGGACTGACGTAAATTGTTGATGCGTTCCAGAGGTGATAGTCACTTACAAAGTGACTGTCACCTCTGGAACTTTTTGTTTTAAATGGCGTCAGGGTGTCATCCCTTTTAGCCTTGCCGGATGTCTAAATTTTGCGTTTTTGGGGAAAAGTCTATATTATCGGTTTATGGATTTTTTTAACCCAATCATTCTTCAGGATTTGAATAGATATTTCACCCATAGTAAGCAGTAGATGACGTCTTCAAAAACGGACCCTCAAATCTCTTGCCAAAATGTTTGGAAAATATTTGGCCCTCACCCCAAACAGATCAGGAAGAAATTAGCTCTGGCTTCCAGGGATGAGATCTTGGAGAAAACCGGGCATGTGGTGGCGGTGAGAAACGTTTCCTTTGAGGTGCGCATGGGGGAAACATTTGTGGTTATGGGCCTGTCCGGCAGCGGCAAGTCAACCCTGATCAGGTGTATCTCCCGCCTCATTGAGCCAACGGAAGGCCGGGTAATAATTGACGGCGAAGACGTTACGGCCATGGACGCTAAACAACTGCGCCACTTGCGCCGCCAGAAAATGAGCATGGTCTTTCAACATTTTGGCCTGTTCCCGCACCGGCGCATTCTTGATAATGTGGCCTATGGCCTGGAAATCCAACGGGTTGACAAATCTGTGCGCCGCGCCAAAGCCAAAGAAGTGATCAAGCTGGTTGGTTTAGAAGGTTGGGAGAACCACTATCCCGGCGAATTGAGCGGCGGCATGCAGCAGCGGGTGGGCATTGCCAGAGCCTTGGCCGTTGACCCCAAAATCCTGCTCTTTGACGAACCCTTCAGCGCCCTCGACCCGCTCATCCGGCGGGAGATGCAAGACGAACTCATCAACCTCCAAAACATTATGCGTAAAACCATCCTCTTTATCACCCATGATTTTTTGGAGGCGTTGAAGTTGGGCGATCGCATTGCCATTATGAAAGACGGCGAAATTGTGCAAATGGGCACGCCCGAACAGGTGGTGATGCAACCCGTTAACGAGTACGTGCGGGAGTTTACCAAAGATGTCCCGCGTTCCCGGGTGTTAACGGCCCGCTCAATTGTGCAGCCGGGGCCGGTGGTGGTATTGGCCAACGAGCCATTGGAAAAAATCCTGCCGCTGATGCAGAGTCAGGATAGCCCGGTGGCTTTTGTGCAGGATGAAAACGGTCGCTTTTTGGGCACTTTTACCCTGGAACAGGTGCAAGGGGGGATATTGAATAACACCCCTGTCGCCTCTCTGGTCAATCAAGATTATCCCCTGGTTTCCCCCGCTACCAGCCTGGCCGACCTCATCCCCGTTGTGGCGGCTACGCATGCGCCGGTGCCGGTAGTGGATGATGACCGGAGGCTGTTGGGTACGGTTGACCGCATCTCGGTGATGCTGGCCCTGGGCGGGAGTACGGAAACCGGGCATGATTCCCCGGCCCATCAAGGCGGTAATGGCCGGATGACTGGCGTCACAGAACGTCCCTCTCATTAGCGTGATTCAGCCAATTTTTAGGGGCGCGAGGTAAAAAACGTAGAACAATGTTAAGATGGCAATCATTAGGCGAAACCATGCTTGTGCGCCGGCGTATATTTTTTTACCTGGTGGTGCTGGTAGTTATTTTTACCCTGCCGTTCCTGTTTCGCCGGTTGCCGGTTGAGGTGGGCGCCTTCCCCGCAACCTGGAATCTGCACCTGCGCGAGCCGATTGACGAATTCCAAAGTTGGGTGATTGGCAATCGGGCTTCGCACTTTTTATTTGCCTGGTTTTTTGAGCCAATTAGCGACGTTATTGATTTTGGCATCAGGGAGGTTGAGCAATTTTTATTGTGGCTGCCCTGGCCCGTCATCATCCTGAGCGCGTACCTGGTAGGCTACCGGGCCGGAGGGGTGCGGGTTGGCCTGCTGGCCGGCGGCGGGCTGCTGTTTATGGGCCTGGTGGACCTGTGGAACCAGAGTTTGCAAACGCTGGCCCTGATGGGCGTGTCGGTTTTTATTTCGCTGGCTATTGGGCTTCCGCTGGGTATTCTGGCCTCGCGCTACGACAAGCTTGAGGCAGCCTTGCGACCTTTGCTTGACGCCATGCAAACGATGCCGGCCTTTGTTTACCTTATCCCGGTGCTGCTCTTTTTTGGCATTGCGCGCGTGCCCAGCGTGATTGCCACGGTTATTTACGCCTTGCCGCCGGCCATCCGGTTGACCAATTTGGGTATCCGGCGCGTTTCACCTCCGGCGGTGGAAGCGGCGCGCGCGTTTGGCTCCACCGAGTGGCAGATTTTAAGCAAGGTGCAATTGCCTTTGGCCATGCCCACCATTATGGCCGGGGTGAATCAAACTATTATGATGGCCCTGGGCATTGTAGTGATTGCGGCCTTGATTGGGGCCGGCGGGCTGGGCCGGGAAGTCCTTGTCTCGCTCCAACGTTTGCGCGTGGGCGAAGGGCTGGAAGCAGGGCTGGCTATTGTGTTTATGGCCATTATTTTTGACCGGGTTGGCACGGGCTTTAGCCAGAAAGAAGCCTCGCATGCAGCCAGGCGAAGCAAAGGCTTTCACCTGCTGCCCAACAAATGGGCCAAATACACCTGGGCGCGGGGGTTTGAGCGAGGCGTTGACCTGACCATCATCGGTATCCGCCACTGTTCCCGAACGCTGGCCCGCGGCCTGGGAGCGATGGTGGATGGCGTGATGAGGCTGGTGGGTCGCAAAGATACAGGTCGCATCGTGTCGCCTTTTTTGCAGCGTAACGCCTTCTTTTTGACCTCTCTGATTTTGCTGGTGATTTTATTGAGTATTGGCCTTACCCACTCAACGGCTGACTTTTCTGAATTTCCTGAAAATTGGAGCCTTGATTTGAGCCGGCCTGTTGATTCTGGCGTGGATTGGGCGCGGGATAACCTGTATCAAGTGGGCGACTGGCCCATTGGCACCGGCCCGTTGAGCGACTTTCTGGTGATTTACGGCCTCAACCCTTTACGCTCTTTGTTGTTAAACTGGCTGGTCTGGCCGACTTTCATTTTGGCGGTGGCGCTGGTGGCCCATGCCGTAGCCGGCTGGCGGATGGCCCTGTTCTCCGTAGCAGGGCTGGCCCTGATTGGTTTTTTGGGGATGTGGGAATACAGTATGGACACCTCCAGCCAGGTGTTTGTGGCCGTATTGGTGACCGTGGCCATTGCCGTGCCGTTGGGCATTATCTCCTCCCGCAGCGATACCTTTGAGGCAATTTTGCGGCCCATCCTGGATACGCTGCAAACCATTCCTCCCTTTGTTTACCTGGTGCCGGTGATCATGTTGTTCAACGTGGGCCGCGTGCCGGGCATTATGGCCTCGGTGTTGTATGCGTTGCCCCCGGGCATCCGGCTCATCAATTTGGGCATCCGCCAGGTGGCCCCGGACACGGTGGAGGCGGCCCAGGCTTTTGGCTCTACCCCCCGGCAGATTTTAACCAAGGTGCAGTTACCCCTGGCCATGCCGGCCATTATGTTGGGCATCAACCAGGTGATCATGATGGTGTTGGCGATGGTGATTATTGCCGGTTTGGTTGGCGGCGGCGGCTTGGGGTTAGAAGCCGTGATCGGGCTGGCTAAAAATCAAACCGGGCGGGGGATTGAGGCGGGCCTGGCCATTGTCATCCTGGCCATGATTATGGATCGCATTACCCAGGCCTGGGCCAAAAAGCGAGAAGTAGTGGGGCAAAAGGATTAACCGGCCGCTTGATGATATCTTTTAGCGTTTCCCGCTTTTGGTGAAAATGATGACAGAAATAAGCAATGAAGAATTAATCAAAAAGGCGGCATCGGTTATCAGACCCAAAAGGATAGGCGACTACCTGGTGGGCGATGTTGGTTGCGCCCTGGTTACCGCTAAAAATAACATTTACCTGGGGGTGTGTATAGACGTGATGTCCGGGATGGGGTTTTGTGCCGAACACAGCGCGATTGCGGCCATGATCACGGCGGGCGAGTACAGCATAAAAAAGATTGTGGCGGTTTGGCAAGATGAAAAAGGGGTATATGTTTTATCGCCTTGCGGCAGATGCCGCGAGTTTATGCGCCAGGTTCATCAAGATAATTTAAACACCGAAGTAATTTTGGATCGGCATAAAGTTGTAAAATTGGCAGATTTGCTGCCCTATTATGACTGGTTCAAAAAAATATGAATTATAGATGTAAAGTAACTGCTCAAGCATGTCATTTCGACCGAAGGGAGAAATCTCCTTGAAGTCGTCCCTTGAAAAGGAGATTTCTCGGCCTACGGCCTCGAAATGACATG
>JAFGDY010000105.1 GCA_016931895.1 Anaerolineae bacterium | reverse complement strand
GATACACATTCGGTCGAGCGGCGATAACATCTTGCAGGGTGGGGATGGTTTCGTTTGTCATTTTATTCCTCTTTCTTTATTAAATGGATACTTCCAGCATTGTACCAGAACAAATCACCCTATAGCAAGAAACAATTGCCCCCAATTAGGTAGAACAATGCAAACCCAAAACAAAAATGGGTCATCGTGAAATGTGTCGAATACACCTAAATCAGTTTGACAGGGTAGCCCAGTAGGGGTAGACTTGGGACAGGAGAGAGTAGCGCACCATGACGACTGAGACCACGGCCAAACAAGCCCCCTCCCTCACCGACCCCACCGGGCGGGAACATTTGCTATCCGGCGAAACCATCACCATTGGCCGGGCCGTAGAAAACGACATTGTTATCACCAGCAAGCGCGTTTCGCGGGAGCATGCCCGGGTGCGGCGCGAAGGCTGGAAAGCCATATTGGAAGATATGGGCAGCACCAACGGCACCTTTCTCAACGACGAACGGCTGCTGGCCCCCACCGAACTGCACGACAAAGACCGCATCAAAATTGGCGACGTGACCCTGGTTTTTCACGATCCCGATATTACCACCCGCGATACGCCCTTTCCCGAACTGGAAATCAACGTAGCGGCGGGCATTGTGCGGGTTGACCGGCACGCCGTCTCCCTGGCCCCCAAAGAGTTTGCCCTGCTGGCTTATCTCTACCGGCATAACGGCGAAGTTTGCTCCAAAGACGATATTGGCAGCGCCGTTTGGCCCGAATACCAGGCGGAGGAAGGCGTTTACGATTACCAAATTGAAAACCTGGTGCGCCGCTTGCGGGCCAAGCTGGAACCGGACACAACCAATCCTCAACTTTTGCTCACCATTCGCGGGTTGGGTTATAAGCTCGTTACCCGCGAATAAGCATCTTTACGTTTCCCCTTTTTTGATGAAAACTGGATAGCCACCTGTTAGCTTACGGATAGGTAACTCCGGCCAAAGCGTGATACCATGCCTTCAGTTTGAAACACACGGAGGAACTTCAAAATGAGTATCACCCATCATAAATTAGCTGGAAATGTTTATCTGGTAGAAGTGAGTGGGCCGCTGAATGTCACCCACGCGGAAGAAGTGGGCCGATATTTTGAGAAAATGGCCGCTAAAGGTGTTGAGCGGGTGGTCGTCAACCTGGCCGGGGTGCCCTTTATTGATGGGCCTGGCCTGGCCGTTTTAGTCGCCGGTTACAAGCTTTTTGGCAATGGGCAGAATTTCCGGCTGGCCGGCCTGCAAATTCAACCCAAACTCGTGCTTGAGTTGACCGGCTTTGACCGCATCTTCCAGGTTTTGAACACTGCGGCCGAGTCGGCGGCTAACAAATCATCTCGCCAAATCCAATCAAGCCACCATGCCCCGGCTTACGTACCTCAGTTAACCGGCGTGCTGGCCAATCCGGCCTAACCTATGAGCGGAGTCTGGATTAAAATCTGGACCGACCTATGGGGGAACAAAATCCGCACCACGCTGGCGGTATTGAGCATTGCCGCCGGCGTGTTTGCCGTGGGAGCCATGTTTGGCATAGCCGACCTGATCCGAACCGGGATGGATACGTCGCATCAGGCTTCCCGGCCTGCCCACCTGCTCATCCATCTCTCAGACTACATTGACCGAGATACCGCCCTCCGCCTGAAAAAGATTAGCGGGGTGGCCGAGATTGAGGTATTGAACGAGGCGCGGGTGCGCTACAAGATAAAGCCGGAGGATGAATGGGCCAAGGCCGTTGTTGTGATGCGGGACGACTATGAGCGGCAATTGTTCGACATTTATCAGCTCCGGGCCGGGGCCTGGCCCCAGAAAAAACACTTTGGCATCGAGCGCAAGTCAAGTGAATTCTTTAACATTGGTCTGGGTGATGAGATCCTTTTTGAAGTAGAAGGGCGAGCGAAAAAATTTTCCATCAACGGCATTATTCGCCATCCCTTTGTGCCGCCGCCCGAATTTGGCGGCGAGGCGTATTTCCTGGCCGATGCCCAGGGCATGGCCCATTTTGGGGAGCCTGAAGGGAAATACATTGAGCTACGGGTGCAGGTGGCCCCTTATAGCCCCGCCCTGGCCCGCGAAATTGCCGCCGAGGTAAAAAGCCGCCTGAGCAAAGAGGGCATTGGCCTGGTGTCCACGTTTTACCAGGACCCCCAAAAGCATTGGGGCGGCACCATTATGGACAGTTTTCTCATGATTCTCAAGGTCCTGGCAGTCGTGTCGTTGGGGGCCAGCGTGGTGCTGGTGCTCAATACCTTAAACGCCATTATTGCCCAACAAACTAACCAGATTGGCATTATCAAGGCCATTGGCGGCACTGCCGGCGTGGTGATCAAAATTTATCTGGCCGTGGTGCTGGTTTACGGTTTGCTGGCCTTGCTGCTTGCTTTGCCCCTGAGCGCGCTGGTGGCTTTTAATACAACCAAACAGTTTTTGGGCTTTTTTAACATTGATTACAGCGTGTTCCAGGTTTCAAGGCAGGCCCTTGTTTACCAGGCCATTGCCGCAATGATGGTGCCTTTGCTGGCGGCCCTGTGGCCGGTGTTGCGCGGCACAGCCATTACGGTGCGTGAAGCCCTGGCCAGTTACGGTCTGGGCAGCGACTTTGGCGCAAGCTGGCTTGATCGGTTTGTGGAGGGGGTGGCCCAACGTTTTTTTGCTGCGCCTTACGCCATTGCTCTGGGCAATATGTTCCGCCGTAAGGGCCGGCTCATCTTGACCCAGGTGGTGCTGATTACAGCCGGGACCATGGCCGTGGTAGTGATGAGTCTGTCTGCCTCCGTCACTTTGACCCTGGACAACGTGTTAGCCAGAAACAAGTACGACACCATTATCTTTTTTAAGGAAGATGAGCGCATTGATCGGGTTGTGACCCTGGCCCAATCGCTTTCCGAGGTCAAGCAGGCTGAAGTTCGTTTTGGGCATCCGGCCTCTATCCTGAAAGCGGGACAACGCGCCAAAGAGGCGGGCCTGGGCACAGAACTGGTGGGTATCCCGGCCAGCAGCGCCATGTTTCAACCGCTGTTGGTTGCCGGGCGGTGGTTACTGCCCCACGATGACCGGGCCGTGGTGATGAGCAAGGACACGGGCGACGATAACAACATCAAATTGGGCGATACCATCACCCTTGACCTCAACGAATTGGGTCAAGACGACTGGCAGGTGGTTGGCTTTTATCATGATATTTTTGCCGGTAAAATTGACAATGTGGATGCCTTGTATGCCAACCAGGAGGCCGTTTGCCGGGCCACCAAAAAATATAACCGGGGTCGTAACCTGTTTGTCAGAACCTACACGCACCAGGTAGATGACGTGGCGGCAGTGACGGCCCGGCTAAAAGATTTGTACAACGCGGGAAATATCGAGGTTCATTCCAGCCAGACTGCCCCCGAAAGCAGGCAGGAGATTGAAGGCCAATTTGGCGTTACAATCTCCATGATGTTAGTTGTGGCCATTATCATGGCCATTGTGGGCGGCATTGGTTTAATGGGCGCGCTCTCTATTGGCGTGGTTGAACGGACCCGGGAAATAGGCGTAATGCGCACCATTGGGGCGCGCACTTACACCATTATGAACCTGTTTGTGCTGGAAGGTGTTCTGCAAGGATTGATGAGTTGGCTGCTGGTGGTGCCCCTCTCGTTTGTTCTGGGCAAACCCCTGTCCAATGCGGTGGGGCAGATCATGTTCAGCATTGATATGGACTATCAGTATAATGTTAAAGCGCTGTTCATCTGGTTGGCCATCGTTTTGATAATCTCGGTTCTGGCTTCAATGGTGCCGGCCCGCAGCGCCACGCGCATCAGCGTGCGCCAGAGTTTGGCGTATCAATAACCAAAATTGAACAATCCCCGGGTTGGTATTATACTGGTATAAACTTCAGCCGGCCCCCAAATTATCCGGTATAATCATCCGCGGATTGAAACGAGTTTAGATAGAGGAGAAAGTGCAGTGGCCTCTGTTTCTTTAGAAGGACAAACCCTCGGCAAATATCAAATTCTGGAACCGCTGGGCAGGGGGGGAATGGCGCGGGTTTACCGGGCCTACCACCCCCAGCTTGACCGCTACGTGGCCGTTAAAGTGTTGCGCTCCGATCTGGTGGAAGACCAAGAATTCCTGGCTCGCTTCCGGCGGGAGGCGCAGGCCGTGGCCACCTTGCGCCATCCCAACATTGTCCAGGTGTACGACTTTGACGTGCAAGACGAACTCTACTACATCGTCTTAGAACTGCTGGGGGGCGATACGCTCAAAGTGCGGTTGACCGATTATCACCGGCGCGGCGAACAAATGCCCTGGGGCGAAATGGTTCGCATTTTGCTGGACGTGCTCGACGGCCTGGCCTACGCCCACAGCGAAGGCATGATTCACCGCGACATCAAACCGGCCAATATTCTGCTCACCCGGCGCGGCCAGGCGGTGCTGGCCGATTTTGGCATTGCCCAGATCATTGGCGGCACCAATTACACGGCCTCCGGGGCGTTGATGGGCACCCTCAATTACATGGCCCCGGAGCAAGGCTTTGAAGGCCACAGCGACGCCCGTAGCGACATTTACTCATTGGGCATTGTGTTTTACGAAATGCTGACCAATCGCACCCCCTTTGAAGCCGACACGCCCCTGGCCGTGTTGATGAAACACCTCAACGACCCCTTGCCGCTGCCGCGCAAAATCAATCAGGCTATCCCCGAACCCTTTGAGCGGGTGGTTCTCAAAGCGCTGGCCAAAAACCCGGCCGATCGCTATCAAAGCGCCGCAGAGATGGCCCGGGCTTTGCGCGAGGCCGCCGATGAGGCCCTGCTGGACCTGCCCGACCGCATTTCCCTGCCGCTCTCCTTTACCACGGCCGACGCGCCGGCAGAGGCGGTGGCCATTTTCTCCGGCACGGCCCGCGAAAAACTGGCCGAGGCCGACTTTGCCGACGACGACACCGACGCCTCGTTAGGCGAACGATTGGACGCGGCCCTTTCGGCGTTTGAAGCAAAAAAAGAGCATGATAAACAGGCGCATGAGGGATCATTCAAAGAACTAATGAGCGCCGTGTGGGGGATGGCGCGGATAGGAATGGGCGAAGCAACCCAGGCCCTGCGCGAAGCAGCCGAGGAGGAACAGCAGAAACTCCAGAAAAAGCGGGCCGCCAAACAAAGGGCCTCCGCTTCAGGCGAATCCCTGGCGGATCAGGCCGCGCTTGGCCACGCAGACGCGGCGTTGAGCCGGCGGCTTGAAGAACGCCTGGCCCACCTGCGGGGAGAACGGTCCTCCCTTGAGTCGGAATACGTTTCCCCCAAACAAAGGCGAACCATACGCAAAGCGGAGCGCGCGGCCCGCAAGCAAGCCCGTCAGAAAGCCGCCGCAGAGTGTGGGCCGGGCTGTTGTGGGGGCATCGGCCAATCTATTCTGAGCGGGCTGACCCTGATCATTGTGGCTAACCTGGTTATTCTCTGGATAGCCGGTGTAACCGATCGGTGGGAAATTTATGAAATTGGCTGGCCCGTGCAGTTGCTTTTGGTGGGCATGGCCTTGTGTATGGTCATGCTGGCTTCCGGCTCTATCTGGCTGCTGATCCCCATTGGCATTATTGCGGGCAATGGGGTCCTGTTCACCTATTACTCCCTCACCGACAATTGGAATCACTGGGATTTTTTGTGGCCCCTGGAACCGCTCCTGGTTATTGTGACCGTCTGGTTTGCCATTGTGATGGCCGGGCGGGGTAATTTCTCGTGTCGGCTGGCCCGCTTTTTAGGGATGCTCTTGTGGGTGGGAGGAGCAGGCATGATTGGGCTGATCCTCATGCTCATCTGGCCGTGGTTTTACAATGCCGCCCTGGATTATTATAATTTTGGCCTGGAGATGTGGGCAAACCTTAATTACCCGGCCCAATAAATGACTTGTTTTCGGCCAGGATGAGAATCCAGGCGACCCCAACGGGAGCGGCGGTGAGTTAGAGCCTCAGCTCCCACTCCCACAACTGCTCTATCGAAACGCCCGCCCCACCACACACCACCATCAACACCGACTCAAAATCAGCCAGCACGTCGGCGTGCTCATACAGCACCGATAGCGATGCGCCGCAGGCCGGTTCCACCACCACCCGCAGGTCATCGGCAAAACGCAGACAGGCCGCCACCGCGGTTTTGTCGGCAACAACCAGGGGCCGGATGTCGTGCTTTTGCACCCATTCCATTAACTTGGGAGTCACGGTTTTGGCCCCCAGGGTGGTAGCAATGGAGTTGATTTGGGGCAGGGTGATCAATTGCCCCGCTTCCACCGAGGCGGCCAAAGAATTGGCTCCCTCGGTTTCCACGGCCAGCACGGGCACATTGCCCCAGCCGTTGCGATGCAGTCCCTCCAAAATGCCGCACAACAAACCTCCCCCGCCGACCGACACCACCACCACGTCCGGCTTGGGGCATTGCCGTTTAACCTCATCAATCAGCGAGGCGTGGCCATCCCAAATAGTGGGATTTTCAAAGGGATGGATGTAAGCGCCGTTGACTTTTTTGACCAGTTCCAACGCATACGTATTGGCTTCATCCCAGGCCCGGCCCCGGATGATCACCTCGGCCCCTTCGGCCCGGATGCGGTTTTTGGCGGTTTCGGAGGTGGTTTCCGGCACCACCACGGTAACCTTTGTGTGCAACCTTCGCCCGGCATAAGCGGCGGCATACCCCGCATTTCCCCCCGATGAACAAACCAGGTGACTGAAACCCGACCGCACCGCTTGTTGGCACAGCGCGCCAATGCCCCGGATTTTAAAGGAACCGACGGGTTGGTAGCAGTCCATCTTTAAAAATATGCGTTTGCCCAGCCGTTGGTTGATGGCCGGGTTTTCAAACATGGGTGTTTCCAGATGAAGCGTGTGGGTTGTCATAAAATCTCCCTCAGAAAGGTGACAGTCACTTTGTAAGTGACTGTCACCTCTGGAATGTCTCAACGAATGATTATATTTATGACTTACGCAGTTCATGTCATTTCGAAGGCGAAGCCTGAGAAATCCCTAGAAAACTATGCCTGCAAACAGCCTGTCTGGAGATTTCTCGCTCCTGTCGTCGCTCGAAATGACATTCAAACGCTCAACTGCGTAAGTTCTAATATTAACATCAAATCTGTTTACTGGCTAAAGTTGTTGGCTTCAACCTAACCGCATCTTTATAGCAGGGTGTTAGCTGTTAGATAGGCAAGCCAACGGCGAATATGGTAACGTGTTAATGACCTTGAGAGTTTCACTATTTTTGAGCAAAATGGATTACAGGAGGCATAAAAATGGAAAAGCGATTTTCAAGTGTGGTGGGCGTAAGCCTGATTTTGTTGGGTGCGTTGGCTTTGGTGGTAAATATAATATTGCCGTCGGTGGGAATTAATTTTTGGACATGGACGGTGGGCCGGCTGTGGCCCCTGATTGTGATTGGGCTGGGCTGGTTATTGGTGCTGATCCCGGTGCTGGTGCGCGGCTGGCGCGGGCTGGGTGGTCTCCTCATTCCGGGCCTCCCAATCTTGACCACCGGCACTATTCTGCTGGGAACCAGTTTTTTTAACTGGTGGCATCTCTGGGCGTGGCTCTGGCCCCTGGAAGTGATCAGTGTGGCCCTGGGTTTCCTATTTGCCGCTATTTACATAGGCTCTATCTGGTTGATTGTGCCGGCCGTTATCATTGGTTTAAACGGGTTGGTGCTGCAATTTTGCGCCCTCACCGGCCTGTGGGAATCGTGGTCGGTGTTGTGGACGGTGGAACCGTTGGCCGTGGGTTTAGCCCTGGTGGCGGTGGCCCTCTTCAAACGTAGGGCAGGCTTATTTGTGGCCGGTTTGATTCTGTGCGGCCTGGCCGGGGCCGGGTTTTTAACAATGACGGGTATCCTGGCGGCCACCGTTTCCTGGCCGTGGTTGGGGTTGGTTGAACTGGTTGCGCCGCTCATCCTCATTCTGGTCGGGATGTTGTTGGTCGCCTGGAACGTGGCCCATCGCCCCAGGACCTCTAATTTGTTCTAATGACACCATCACTTGCATGGGTCCTATTTTGATACTTCCTCCCGATTTCGGGGGAACAGAGGGGAGTAAAATAAAACTTGCGGGCAAGTTTTTACACCCCCCTCATCCCGGGGTTTACACCAGACGCAAATGGGATATAATTGAAGTAGAGTTGGTGGTATAAAATTTTGGTTCATGGATAGAATCTGTGCATGTCATTGCGAGCGAGACGCAATCCCCGGTCAGCAGGGGTGGAGACCGTTTCGCCTCCGGCTCGCGGTGATATGTCTGCACACGTTTTATACATGAGTCAAGATTTTATAACCGCCCTTCTGCTTATCTTTATAGGCGAAATGGCCCTATAAAAATTTATGGAGCCGCCGTTATCTCAACGCGCCAGGGCTTAAGGCCAGGTGAGGCGATGACCTTTAAACTCTTTGTCGCTCTTTACGTTGGTTTGATTGTGGGCATGATTATCCTGTTTGTGACCAATTTTCCGGTAGCCTGGATCTTTTTCAGTTTTCTGTTTGTAACAGCGTTTGGCGGGATACTGTTGATAAACCGCCCTTATCTTATTGTGGCTATTTTTTTGCTGGCCTCGCTGATTGTGTTGGGGATAGGTTTGTTTGGCATCAGACAGTCAAGCCAAATCAGCGCCTGGCCAACCGCTCCCGGCGTCATCACGGATTCCTGGTTTTGTACCCAAACAGTTAACGGCGATGTGGTTTACAGCGGCCCGTGTATTGAGTATCGCTATCGTGTTGACGGCCAAACCTTTCAGGCGAGTTCGATAGACACGGGCGAGTTTGCCCAACGTTGGTGGTCCCGCATCCCCGATATCTATGCCGAAGGCCGGGAAGTGAAGGTATATTACAATCCCAATAACCCCGGCCTTTCCCGCTTGTCGGCGGGCATTTTGCCGCGGGATTGGGTTACAACGATGGTGGGGGCCATAATGGCTGCGCTCTCGACCTTCACCCTCTGCTGGGTTCTCTTGAACCGCAAGGAGACGCCGCCAAACATCGCTCCTGTTAACGTGCCGGAGGAGCAGACTGCTCACCCTGACCGTCAGGCCAGGCCCCCCCGCGGCTCGCAAAAATCAACAATCCCGGATATTGCCGACCAACTCGAAAAACTGGCCGCGCTGCACCAGCAACAGGCGATCACAGACGAGGAATACGAATTGGCCAAAAAGAGGCTGTTGGGCCTTTAGCCCTTACGCCATTCACCTGCCTGGAACTAAATAATTGAGGTAGAACTTACGCAGTCCAGGTGACAGTCACTTACAAAGTGACTGTCACCCGGAACGCATGAACGATTTAATTCTGAGATAAAAACCGGCTCAATGAATCCACGCGCGTTAATTTTAAAATGGCCTATTTACGGTTGGTTGGGGTTGGGCTTGATCCTAGTTTTCTGGTGGCTCAACTGGTCGCTGCCCGGTTTGCGCACCCACTGGGCCTTTTTCCCTTTGTGGTTGGGCTACTGCCTCACCATTGACGCCTGGGTTTTTCGGCGCAAAGGTAGCTCTCTGCTCACCCGTAACCCCAAAGCCTACCTCAGACTATTCCTCTTTTCCGCCCCGGCCTGGTGGCTTTTTGAGTGGCTCAATTGGCGCACCCAAAATTGGGTCTACGCAGGGAGCCAATCCTTTTCCACGTTTCAATACATTGTGTTAACCTCGTTGAGTTTTTCCACCGTAATGCCGGCTGTTTTTGGCACGGCCGAATGGGTGAGCACCTTTGCCTGGCTCCGGCGTTTGGGCCCCGGCCCCGTTATTCCCCTGAGGCGTTCCGTGTTGCTCGGTTTTTTTGGCGCCGGTTGGTTAATGTTAGCCTTAATGTTGCGCTGGCCGCTCTACTTTTTCCCTTTTTTATGGCTGTCGGTTTATTTTATTCTTGAGCCGCTGAATGTCTGGCTGAAGCATGGCTCATTGGCTTATTCCACCGCCAAAGGTGATTGGCGGCCGGTAGTGGCCTTGTGGGTGGGCTGTTTGCTGTGTGGATTTTTGTGGGAGATGTGGAACTACTATTCCTATCCCCAGTGGATTTATCAGGTGCCGTTTGTGGATTTTTGGCGTATTTTTGAAATGCCCTTGTTAGGCTATGGCGGCTATTTGCCCTTTGCCCTGGAGTTGAGCGCGCTCTACCATCTGCTGGTGGGGGTGTTCAAACAGGCAGACATGCGGCCTTATCTCCAACTTCAGGCTGCGGCCAATCATTGACGAACGACACCAACCGGACAGGCAGGAAAACATGACCACAAACTCTGAAGAATCCCCCCTCTCTAACCAGGCCGCCCTTACGCCGGCCACGGGCGTCAGGCCCCAAATCCGTTACCTCATAGCTGCCGCCGCCAGCTTGAGCACGCCGGCGGTGCTGATTTATACTTATACAACCCGGATTTATATAGTGTACGACATCATGCTGTTCATCTCGGCCATTTATTTGTTCTATAGTTTCAAGACCATGCTCCTGACCCGTTTCAATTTTGCGCGCATCAAGTTTCCCGGGAATTTGCTCATTTCCAGTTTGATCTTCTACTTCCTCATCTACCTCTCCCGATTTCTCTTAAACCATAATCCCCTGGACCTTGATTTTGCCACAGCCACGGTTGGGGAAAAGGCCTTGTTTTATGCCGCCATCGCCGGCCTGTTTGGCCTCAGCAGCGGGACCACTATGGTTAGCTTTGAATTGCAAGATTTTCCGGACCGGCTGTACCGCTTATATTACCCCCTCCGGTTTCTGCTCATGCTATTGGGCCTGGAGATGTTTATGACCGCCGTGGGCTTTGTGACCTTCCACCTGGCCACAGCCCGGTTGATCATTGCCTTGAGCATTATGGTGGTCATCACGGCCGACCTGTTGCTGCTGCTCACCTATAGCCTCACCTGCGTGCTGTTCAGTTTTATTTTTTTGTTTACGGCTTTGCGCCCCCCATCCCGGCCGGGGCAGGCTCAGTAGAGCCACGCTGCGTTTTTTAGCCTGAATCTGCGTCCATAAGCGGTCAACGGCGTAAGTTTTATTTATAATTGATTGTGCATTTGGCCCATAATCTGGAGCCTGTCTTCAATGCGGCAGGCTCTTTTGATTTTTATTGCTGCTCATCCTGACCACAGGGATATATCTGGCGCTCCGAGGAGCGGAACGACGAGGAATTTTCGGACTACCGGCCAAAATAGAGTAGCAAAGCGGAGATTCCTCGCTCGTACCGCGTTTATACTGAGATTAGTTTGAAACCGTTACTTTCAGTAACAATGGTGGATATGTCATTCGACGCCGCTACGCTTACAGGAGAAATCTC
>JAFGDY010000104.1 GCA_016931895.1 Anaerolineae bacterium | reverse complement strand
GAGATTTCTCCTGTAAGCGTAGCGGCGTCGAATGACATATCCACCATTGTTACTGAAAGTAACGGTTTCAAACTAATCTCAGTATAATTTCTCATTTTTTTGCCTATGAGCATCATTAGCGTAACCAACCTGCAAAAACATTTTAAAGTGTTCAAACACCGGCGCGGTTTTTGGGGAGCGCTGCGCAACTTGACCATCCGTGAGGCAGAAATTGTGCGGGCCGTAGACGGCATTAATTTTGACATTCAGCCCGGCGAATTGGTGGGCTATCTTGGCCCCAACGGCGCGGGCAAGTCAACCACCATCAAAATGCTGGCCGGGCTGCTGGTGCCGTCTGGGGGAGAGTTGCGGGTGAACGGGTACGTCCCCTGGCAAGACCGCCAACGTTACGTGGCGCAGATTGGGGCAGTTTTTGGCCAGCGGACAACCTTGTGGTGGGATTTGCCGGTCATCGAATCATTGGATTTACTGCAACACATCTACAAAATCCCGCCTGACCGCTTTCGGCAAAACCTGGACGAATTCCGCACCCTGCTCAACCTCGACTCCTTTCTCCATACCCCGGTTCGCGCCCTTTCCCTGGGCCAGCGCATGCGGGCCGACATCTGCGCAGCGCTGCTGCACAATCCCCCCCTGCTGTTTCTGGACGAACCGACAATTGGGCTGGACGTGGTGGCCAAAGAACGCATCCGCCAATTCATTCAACACATCAACCGGCAGCGCCATACGACCATTATTTTGACCACACACGACCTGGCGGATGTAGAAAAGTTGTGCGACCGGGTGATGATCATTGACCGGGGCAAACTGCTGTTTGACGGCCAACTGGCCACGTTACAGGATCGCTTTGGCGGCAAACGCGAACTGGTGGTGGATTTTGCCGAAGCCTATCCAGAGGTGGGCATTGCCGGGGCAGAGATTGTACAGCAAGATGGACCGCGAGTAACCTACCAGTTTGAGCGAGGCGCCATAACCGCATCGGCCCTGATCGGAAACCTGTCAGCCCGGTATCGTATCCGCGACCTTTCGGTGCGAGAGCCGGATATTGAGGCAACTATCCGCCGGATTTATGAGGAACGACTCCTGGAAAATTGAGATAGGGGTCAATACAGCTATACCAGCGCAGAATGCAACTCCACCGCCAACTCCCGCACCCTGTCCACAGACTCGCCGGCACGTTTCACCAGGGCGCTGCCCACAATCACGCCATCGGCAATTTTCCCCACCGCCCTGGCTTGTTCGCCATGGCCAATGCCAAAACCAACAGCCAACGGTTTATCTGTTTGCTCCCGCACCCGACTGACAAAATCGGCCAGGTCGGGCGGCAATGCGGTTCGAGCGCCGGTGACGCCGGTCAGGGAGACCAGGTAAATAAAGCCCTGCGAATGGTCGGTAATCAACTTGATGCGTTCCGGGGTGCTGGTGGGAGCCAGCAGGTAAACCAGGGCCAGGCCAAACTCGGTGCAAGCCGCTTCCAGTTCTTCGGCCTCCTCCGGCGGCAAATCGGGCACAATCAGGCCGTCCACGCCGGCTGCGGCCGCATCCGCAACAAATTGTCCCAGGCCATAGGCCAGAATAGGATTGATGTAGCCCATCAACAGGGCAGGCGTGTCCACTCCCAATTGGCGCAACTCGCGCGTCATGGCCACACAATCTTTTAGGGTAGTTCCGTTACTTAACGCTTTTTGAGTGGCCACCTGGATGGTCGGGCCATCGGCCAGGGGGTCAGAAAAAGGAACGCCCAGTTCCAGCAGGTCGGCCCCTGTATTGGCTAAAGTTTTGATCACCTCCAGGCTGGCCTGGCGGGTGGGAAATCCCAAAACAGAATAAGGCATAAAGGCCGGGCGGCCTTTGGTAAAGGCATTTTGAATACGACGGATACCATTCATTTTCTTAAACCCATATTTTTCTGGGCAATATGGAGCCGGTGTTCGGCGATGGGTCGTACCCGGTTGGCGCCTTCCTGGAGCACCTGCTCAATGTAACCGGGGTCTTGGGCCATTTCGTGGTAACGCTTTTGGATGGGTTCCACAACGCCAATAACGGTTTCGGCCACCCGTTTTTTGAGCGTCCCGTAGCCTCCTCCCTCAAACTCGGCCAGGATTTCTTCTTCGCTTTTACCCGTGATAGCCTGGTAAATATTGAGCAAATTAGAAACTCCGGGCTGGTGCTGCGGGTCAAAGGCAATCCGGTTCAGCGAGTCGGTGGTGGCCCGCATAATGGATTTACGCAGCACCTCCGGCGGGTCCAGCAGGCGCAGGGCATGGCCTTGCTTATCAATACTTTTACTCATTTTAGCGGTGGGGTCGTCCAGGCCCATCACCCGCGCGCCGGCCTTGGGAATGAGCACCTCCGGCACCACAAAGGTTTCGCCGTACAGGTTGTTAAAGCGGATGGCAATGTCGCGGGTCAATTCGACGTGCTGCTTCTGGTCTTCGCCAACGGGCACGTAGTGCGTATCATACAAAATGATGTCGGCGGCCATCAGCACCGGGTAATCAAACAAGCCGGTGCTAACGCTTTCTTGTTTGGCGCTTTTGTCCTTAAATTGGGTCATCCGTTCCAGCCAGCCTATCGGGGTGACACAGTTGAGCAGCCAGGTCAACTCGGCGTGGGCCGGGACGTGGCTCTGCACAAAAATGGCGCAATGTTCCAGGTCAAGGCCGCAGGCCAGGTAGAGCAAAGCCACCTGGCGAATGGCGCGATACAGTTGGGCCGGGTCCTGGGGAACGGTGAGGGCATGCAGGTCAACAATACAAAAAACATTGTGGTATTTTCCCTGCTGGGCCACCCAATTTTTGATGGCGCCCAGGTAGTTGCCCAGGTGCAAGTTGCCGGTGGGTTGAATACCGGAAAAAACACGCTTTTTGTCGGCTTGGGTCATGGTGATAACTCCCTAGAAAATGGTGAATGGTGAATGGTGAATGGTAAATTATTAATGGTGAATGGTGAATTGCCAATTGTGAATGACTCAAACTCTGGTTGGCTGAATCGTTAAGGATTTTCCAAAAAATTCGGCAAAGCCTTAACCGGCCGGCTCAGGCAGTTTTAGTTTTCCTTTCCCAACTCCCGCATCATGGTGTCCAAATCCTTGTCGCCGCGGCCGGAGAGGTTGACGACGATAATGCTATCTTTGGGCAGCCTGGGCGCGCGTTTGACCACCTCGGCCACGGCATGGGCCGACTCCAGGGCGGGAATGATGCCTTCTTGTTGGCTGAGAATTTTCACCGCAGCCAGGGCTTCGTGGTCAAGGGCGTAAGTATACCCCGCTCGCTCCAAATCGCGCAACCAGGCGTGCTCCGGCCCAACCGATGGATAATCCAGACCGGCGCTGATGGAATGGGTTTCGGCAATCTGGCCGTCGGGCGTTTGCAGCACATAAGACTTGGTGCCGTGCAGCACGCCGAGTCGCGCTTCCACGCCTGTCCCTCCATCGGCAGGCGGGGGCGCAAAACGAGCCGCATGTTTGCCGGTTTGAATACCACTGCCGCCGGCCTCCACCCCCACCATGTCCACCGCCTGATCATCCAGAAAAGCCTGAAAAAGGCCCATCGCGTTGGAACCGCCACCCACGCAGGCAATCAAAAAATCAGGCAACCGGCCTTCGGCTTCCAGAACTTGGGCGCGGGCCTCGCGGCCAATCACACTTTGAAAATCGCGCACAATGGTAGGATACGGATGCGGCCCCAATACCGAGCCAAGCAAATAATGGGTAGTTCTGACATTGGTCACCCAATCCCGAATGGCCTCGTTGATGGAATCTTTCAAAGTGCGACTGCCGCTGCTCACCGGGCGCACTTCGGCGCCAAGCAGGCGCATCCGAAAAACATTGGGCTGCTGTCGGGCCATATCCACCTGGCCCATGTAGACAATACATTCCAGGCCCAACAAAGCGCAGGCGGTGGCCGTGCCCACGCCGTGCTGACCGGCACCAGTTTCGGCCACAATGCGACGTTTGCCCATCCGTTTGGCCAGCAACGCCTGCCCCAGGGCGTTATTGATCTTATGCGCGCCGGTGTGGGCCAAATCCTCTCGTTTTAGATAAATTTTGGCCCCGCCCAGGTGGCGCGTCAACCGGCCGGCATAAGTGAGAGGCGTAGGCCGCCCGACATAGGTTTTGAGCAGATGATTGAACTCAGTTTGAAAATTTAGGTCGGTTTTAGCGGCCTCATAGGCATCTTCCAGTTCGGCCAGGGCAGGCATCAGAGTTTCGGGCACAAATTGCCCGCCGTAGGGGCCAAATTTTCCTTTGGCCATAAATTCTCCTTTGGCAAGGTTGGAACATTAAACACTTTTTGCTATTTTAACAAACTCTCGCATTTTCTCGTGATTCTTGCGGCCTTTTTCCGCTTCCACCCCACTGCTCACGTCAACCCCCCACGGCCTGACTATCCGAATCGCCTCGGCTACATTTGTTGGCGTAAGACTGCCGGCCAGCATCATTGGATAACGTTGGGCAATGTTGGCGGCCATGGTCCAGTCGGTGACGTGGCCGGTGCCGCCGTAGAGGGTGGAATGGTAGGCGTCGAGCAGGCAGCAAGGAAGTAGAGCAGGCGAATGCTTTGAGTTCGACGGAGCAAGCAGTGAGGCGAGGAGATATTTCTGGATGAGACTTTCTGCTTCCGCCAGAGTTTGAGGACGGAACGCCTTAAAAGCACGCCCCTGAAAGTGATTGACAAATTCAGGCGTCTCATCGCCGTGCAGTTGGGTCAAATCAAGCTGGCAAAACTCAAGGAGGTGGGTCACAATTTCAAGCGAAGCATTAACAAATACCCCTACAAATTTGGGCAAATTATGGCGTGAGTTACTTGATACGTATCTCCTGACCCCCGACACAATATCCTTGACCACTTCCGGTGCAACGTAACGCGGGCTGGGTTCGTAAAAAATAAAGCCCAACAAATCCGCCCCGGCTTGCACAGCCACCAGGGCATCCTCTAAATTGGTAAGGCCGCAGATTTTTACTTTGGTCATCCGTTATTTTTTGATGGTCTTCCCCTTGAGTGTTGGCAGAGAGACTAATTGTTTGTCCGCCAGGGAGACAACCCATTTCTATGTTATTCACCTATCACTCAAATAACCCAGTAGCGCTTCCAAACCCAATAAATAACTGCGCCAACCAAACCCGCTGATCTGCCCCACGCAAACCGGGGCCAGCAAACTTTTATGCCTGAGCTCTTCGCGGGCATGAACATTACTCAAGTGAACTTCCACCACCGCCAACCCTGTTCCGGCAATGGCGTCCCGCAAGGCCACCGAGGTATGGGTATACGCCCCGGGGTTAAAGACCACGCCATCCGCCCAATCACGGGCTTCGTGCAAAGCATCAATTAATGCGCCCTCACTGTTGGCCTGAAACGGGCGCACTTCTACCTCTCGTTCAGCCCCCGCGGTTGTCACCGCCCGGTTGATGTCGGCCAGCGTAGTGGAACCATATACCTCCGGCTCGCGGGCGCCCAATAAATTCAAATTAGGGCCGTGGAGCAAAAGAATTTTGGTCATCCTTTACCTCTTTACACCAAAGGTTCAACTCTTGGGGAAACGCGGCTTGCAAACAATAACAAATCAAAGCCTGCGAGCCAAAATCAGCGACGGTTACCGGACTGCGGTCATCTTTTTCCAGCGCATCAACCACCATCTCTGCCCGAACCATTTGGCATAACCTGGCCGCCCTGGTTACGGCTTCAATAGCTACTTGCTTTTCTTGGATGTAAGTCATTCAAGGATACTTTTGGCGCAACAGCTTGACAAAAAACATTTGGGCCTAATCTTAACACAGTTCCCGGCATATTCCAATTCTGGAACCATGTTGGACTGGGCTACCGGCATATCAATCCAGTAGCTTCACATAATAACCGGGCATACTACCTCGGTTGAGGCTTTGTGTCACAAAGGACGCTCGATTAAACTCATTGATAATCCTATAAAATCTTTAACAGGCCCGGTCGTAGATCAAGCGGCACAATGATGAGGACCTCGTTCTCGACCGTGGCTTCAACCAATAAACCGCGCAAACGGAGGCGCCCCATCACTGTTTCCGGTTCGTGATATTGCCAATGTGGTGATTCCTCCAGATCATTGCCAAACTGGTCGTCAAACTGAGACCAGGCCATTGTACTCCCGCTCTCCAAAACCTGACGCAGCGCCTTGCGTTCATCGTCTGTTAATCCGGCCACAACCCGGCTCAGATTATCCTCATTGACCAGTTCTTCAATAATTTGTTCCACCAATTCTGCCTTGCGCAAGGCCGACCACCCGCCGCCACGAATAACCACTCGCCCCATTCCGGTAAGCACATCTTTGCTGTAAAGCGGCAGAGCCTTGGCTAATGTTGGGTCAGGTGTAGTAAGTTTGCCCTGAATTTTTTTTCGTTGAACCCGTTCACGTTCATGCCACTGCTCCAGAAAAGATCCGAAATTGACTTTAAGCCTCGAGGTCCACTCCACATGCTCCAACAGCGACTGCGCCGCTTCATAATCAGGCCAGGTTTCCAGAGCCATTTCAAGACTTGTGCGGGCCAGATCATACTCTTCCTTTTGCACCGATATTCGCGCTTGACCATAGTTATAAACCGCCATTTCCTGCGGTTGAAAACGGGTCGCATCGGCCAATGGGGCTAACATTGCCTCCGCGCCTTCAACATCATCTTCATCCAATAAATAAAGCGTCAAATTGACCCGAGGAAAAACATAGGTGGGGTCAATATCAATCGCTGCACGATACATTTGTTTGGCCCGCTCGTGCTCTTCTCGCCGGCCATAGATAACGGCCAGGTTATTGTAGGCTTCTTTGGCCCGAGGTTCCAGCTCCAGTACCTGTTGAAAGAGTTTTTCGGCCTGTGTTTCCTTATTTTTTTGGAGTAATTGCAAGGCTCGATTCAGCAACTCAGCCACCTTGGGCGCATAAACCTTATCCGGTTCGTCTGAAATCTCAATTTGTCGCAATTGCACTTCTTGCCATTCGCCTTTGTTCCACACCCGCAGAGTTTCCCCGGTACCAACCTGACCGGCTTCCATTAACGTGAATAGGGCGCGCATACGGCTATCATCATCCCCGGCCTGACTCAAGCCATACCGGCGCAAGGCGGCATAGGCGGCAGGGGTACCAATGGTGGCCAGCATACTGATACCGCCATCCGGTTGATCCTCTTCCCAGATGAATTTTTCGGCCATCAAGACAATTTGCGGAAAACGGGTCGCAAAATCGTCCATTTGGCTGCGGAATTTTGAGGGCGACATTTTTTCTTCGCGTTGGCTCAAGGCGATAAATTCTTCCAACCCGGCTTTAGGCATTATTTCGAGACTATGGAAATAGGGAAAACGCCGGGCAAATCCCGGACCAGGCCAACCGGCCTGTAAAGCAGACAACATTTCTTTGATCCACGGTGAATTTTTTTTGAGTTTTTTCATCCGTCGCTTGGCTGACGAATCGCGCTGTGTGTTAGCCTCGGCAATGGCCAGAAAAAATTGAATGCGTTCGGAAGTCTCCGGCATCTCACCCAATCGCGTACCGGATTTTTCCAGGGGCTTCAACAACGTGTACACCGTTTCATCTTGCGCCATAATGGCGGCAGCCTCAGCTTTTTTCAAAATTTCGGTATCCCCTTGCGGTTCAACAAGACGCAATCGCTCCCATAGGTCTTGCGTTTCATCTTCCTGGCCGGTCCAGGCCAAAAAACGAATAACATTGCTCAAGGCTTGTAGATTATCGGGATGACTTGCCAGGACCCGTTGAGTAACGGCCAGGGCTTCCTGGGGCTGACCGTCAAAAAACAATGCCAGCGATAAATTGTTATGAGGAGGAGGCCAGTTTTTTAGCTTTTTGATAGATTTTTGATTAGCTGCGATACATCCTTGATAGTCACCACTATTCAAGTATTGCTGCCCATCCTCCAAATAGCGCAGCCCTTGCTCTACCTGCTCTACCGAGATATCCAACTGCCGGGCTACTGCCGCAATATCCTGCTCCAGCGAGGCAATGATGTGGGGAAGGTTCTCCTTTTCAGGAGTGTCGAGCTGATGTTTGAGCACCTGACGGAAAGCGTGCAGGGCATGGGCATTCATTTCCACTTGAAGGTAAAGTGATGAGAGAGGCAACCAATAACCAGGATCATCACTCAAATCAAAGGCCCGCTCGTATCCATCTAATCCACCCCAAACATCACCGGCCTTTACGCGAGCATAACCGATATAATAATGCAGTTCGGCGACCTTGGAATGGGAAGAGAGATATGGTTCCAACAAGGCAATCGCCTCTTGAGCACGGCCGGTATTGATTAAGGTATCAGCTTGGGCAAAGGCCGTTTCCAACTTGGCTGTCGGTTGGTTTTGCCATAACCATCCCCCGCGGAATGGGGATATCCGCTGCTTTTTTCGCTTTCGTTTAGCCAAAGGTAGCCTCCCAAATAATAAGACACTGATACAAAATCAGCGTCTTAATTTCCATGCCATTTAGCCATAGTTCGGCTCTTAATCCGGCAATGATACGTTTAACGCATCCAGATAGTCGGCAAACGCCAATAATTCGGCGCTCAGTCCCGGCCATAATTCAGGCAGAAACTCCATTAGTCCCGCCATTTTCTCGGGAACCAGTTCGGTCGTGTACACATTTCGAACCAAATATCTGAAGCGCCGGAATTCATCAACAATGTTTGCGCTTTCCTGGCTGATAACAGCAGGTCGCAAACTGGGTAGGTCTTCAGCCACCTGCTGGAGCAAATCGCGATGCCAGTTTTCACTATTGGGCAGGTTTTGATCCACATGTCTGGCAATCAAGTCAAATAGTTTTTCCAGTTCTGCATAGAAGTTGTGTAAATTCAAAGCAACGGAATCTAAATAGGCATATTGGTCTTCTGGTGAAGTCTAGACATGTAACCAGGCTTGCATGGCATATCAATCCAGTAGCTTCACCTAACGACTTGGCACAATGCCAAGAACTACTATCCTATGCAGGGGCTAACTGACCGCCAACCAATTCGTATATCATTTGATTGGGTTGGGCAATCCGCTGCGAGGCATCCAAAAGCTCCATTGCTACCACATTTCCAACCGCATCATAATCAAAAATAACACCTGCTGTCTGTTCATCACTGTCTGCAATTGGCTCATCACGCAGAATAATTGTCAGCGTATCGGTATGGGTATCGTAAATTACACGCATCGTTTATCTCCAACATTTTTCAACTTTGCTGGTACGGTAAGCAGTCACAACCTCAGGTGGGTCACGGTCCACATCAACAAATACCCGCAGCAAGTAAACTTTGGCCTGGTCAGTCGTAACTTTATTCTGGTATACACACCGTCCTGGGCGTACAAATTCACTTTGACCCGGAACTTTTAGCACCTGCTCTACATCTCCCCCTGATAGACCACGTTGTTTTATTTCAGTCAACGCATGATCGGTCAAGATGTAATTATCTAGAGGTGGGCAGGTCATTTTCGGATTCCTTTATCCAGGGTAGAGTAATTCTAATTTATGGCGAGGGGGATGTCAAGCCCAGAGATAACCTACAATTCCTCCAATAACGCCTTAGCCTCTTGCAGACCAGGTGTATCCAATCCTTCGGTGAACCAGCCGTAGATTTCTGTTAGCAGAGTTCGGGCTTTCTCTTGCCTGTCTTGACGCTTCAATAATCGACACAGGCTCATCACTGCCCGCAGCTCCCACAATTTTGCCTGCTGGCGACGGGCCACCTCTACAGCGCGCTGAAAGCAGGTTTTAGCATTCAGCAAATCTGTCTCCGGCACGACCCTTTCATCCCTCATCTCTTCGACTTCGCTCAGAGCCTGTCTTGAGCCTGCCGAAGGAACAAGCCTTCCGCCTTCAACCTTTTGGGCAAGCATCATCGACCAACTATCCTCAGTCCCTAACAACTCGTAAGCGGCGAGACCTCGCCGCATCTGCTCGACGCCTGCTTCGCGGAATAAATGAAAATAGCCGGCAACACCTTGCGCAAAAACCAGACTGGGAGGATGTGACAGATTATGGGCCAAGACCAGTACTTCTTCACTCCGAAGGATCGGATGATATGCCTGCTCACATCAAAGCCTCGCTGTTGGGCAGTTCAGTAACCATCCCCATCACCAATGGTCATTTTAATCTGGGTACATGGCAAGGGGTATATCTTTGTGAATTTCGCAACCATGCTTCGGG
>JAFGDY010000103.1 GCA_016931895.1 Anaerolineae bacterium | reverse complement strand
GACTTTAAATATGAGCAGATTTTGGCCTTAATTCAAACCATCCAAGCGGACAAAGATGAATAAGGCGTACCCCACCGATACCCCCCAGGTGAGTTTATTGGCTCGCTCCCAAACCAATATTTTGGCCTGGGCTTAATCACGCTAGGCTCTATATCAAATTGCCCCGCTTTTGCCCTTCCTCTGGTTGTTCATTATAATTGGGGGTTGTTGTCAGACAAGGGATTTTACATACACGCCTCTAAAAATATTAAATAGTGAGCAGCGGTCCGTGAAGCGCCGGCTACTATTTACGTGACAACTTTTTAAACTTTTCTTAAGCTATCCTTTAGCTTAATTTAAAGATACTGCTTGTTCCTTGTGCTATGCTACATCCGGTAGAATTTATCCTTATCAGGAGGAGTCTTTTATGATAGAAGTTGTTGACCTTACCAAATTCTATGGCCCCATCAGGGCCTTGCAAGGGGTTTCCTTTCAGGTAGCCCCCGGCGAGATTGTGGGTTTGCTTGGCCCAAACGGCGCGGGCAAATCAACCGCCATGAAAATATTAACCGGCTACCTGCAACCCGACGGCGGCGTGGTGAAGGTGGATGGCCTGGACGTACTCACCCATGCCCGTGAAGTGCAAGCCCGGCTGGGCTACCTGCCGGAAAATGCCCCGCTTTACCCGGAGATGTCGGTGCAAGCCTATCTGCTGATGATGGCCGACTTGCGCGAAATTCCGCGCGAAGAACAAATTGTGTACCTCTCCCGGGCTATCTACGCCACCGGCTTGGCCGACCGCCTGACCCAGCCTATCGGCCAACTGAGTAAAGGTTTCCGGCAGCGGGTGGGGCTGGCCCAGGCTATTTTGCACCAGCCCAAACTGCTCATCCTTGACGAGCCGACAATTGGGTTGGACCCCACCCAGATTGTGGAAATTCGCCAGTTGATCCGCCGCCTGGCCCCGCAAAGCACCATCCTTTTTTCGTCCCACATTTTATCAGAAGTGGAAGCAGTGTGTGACCGGGTGATCATTATCATCAACGGCCAGGTCAAGGCCGATGCTCGCCTGGCTGAACTGGCGGCCACGTCCGACGCCGTGTTGGTGTTGCAGGAAAAAACCGGGGGGGTTGAACAAGCCTTAAAAACGCTGGCCGAGGTAAGCCAAGTCGAGTCCATCTCCGTTCCCGACGGCTATCCGGCCTATCGCGTGCGCGGCACCGAGGAAGATAACCTCTGCCCGGCTATCTACAATTTGGCCCGCCGCGAGAACTGGCCCGTGCGTGAGTTACGGCGCGATGCCCGCACCCTGGAAGCCGTGTTCAACGAGCTGGCTACGGCCCCTTCAGAAGACACCCTGGCCGAAGAAATCACCGAAACAGAAACCGTAATGGAGGAAGCGTAAAAATGAAACAGACGCTAGCCATTATTCGCAAAGAACTCAACCACTACTTTGGCTCGCCCATGGCCCTCATTTTTGTGGGCGTTTTTTTGGCGGCCAACCTGTTTGTTTTTTTCTGGATAGACGCTTTTTGGGCGCGCGGCTCGGCCGACCTGCGGCCTATGTTCCGCTGGATGCCGGTGCTGCTTATCTTTTTGATGGCCGCGCTGACCATGCGCCAGTGGAGCGAAGAAGAGCAGACCGGCACTCTGGAAGTGCTGTTAACGCTGCCCGCCCATTTTGCGCAACTGGTTTTGGGCAAATTTCTGGGAGTGATGGCCCTGGTAGTAGTGGCCTTGGCCCTAACCCTGTTCCTGCCCCTGACCGTGGCTTTGTTGGGCAATCTGGATTGGGGGCCGGTGTGGGGCGGTTATCTGGCCGCCATTTTGCTGGCCGGAGTTTATGCGGCCATTGGCCTGTTCATCTCTTCCCGCACCAATAACCAAATTGTATCCTTGATCTTAACCGCGCTGGTCATCGGCCTGCTGTACCTGGTAGGCACGCGCGGCATCACCGATTTTGTGGGCGGCAACGTGGCCGAAATTCTGCGGGCCATTGGCCTGGGCAGTCGTTTTGAGAGCATTGAGCGCGGCGTGATTGACCTGCGCGACCTGGTGTACTATCTCTCCATGACCGGCCTGTTCCTGCTGCTAAACGTGCTTTCTTTGGACATCAAACGCTGGAGCCGCGGCCAGAACACCACGGGCTATCGCCAGGGCATTATCCTGACCGCGCTGCTCATCGGCCTCAACCTGATCCTGATCAACGTTTGGCTCTACCCGCTCACGGGCGCGCGGCTGGACCTGACCGAAAACAACGAGTACAGCCTTTCGCCCGCTACCCGCGAATTGCTCAGTAATTTGCAAGAGCCGCTGCTCATCCGGGGTTACTTCAGTGAAAAAACCCACCCGCTGCTGGCGCCCCTGGTGCCGCGCATCCGCGACATGCTCGAAGAGTACAAAATAGCCTCCAACGGCCGGGTTACTGTGGAGATCATTGACCCGCTGGAGGACGCGGAAAAAGAAAAAGAAGCCAATCAAACCTACGGCATCCAACCCACCCCGCTCCAGGCCGCCGACCGTTACGGGGCCTCGGTGGTCAATGCCTATTTTGACATTCTGATCCGCTACGGCGACCAGAACCAGGTGCTGGGTTTTCAGGACCTGATTGAAATTCAAACCTACCGCAGCGGCGACGTGGACGTGCGCCTGCGCAACCTGGAATACGACCTGACCCGGGCCATCAAAAAGACGGTCTACGGCTTCCAGAGTATTGACGTTGTTCTGGCCGCCATGGAAGAGCCGGTTACGCTAACCCTGTTTGCGACCCCCGACAACCTGCCCGAATGGCTGGCCGAAACGCCCAACACTATCCAAAAAGTGGCCGATGAAATTGCCGCCGGCTCCAACGGCAAATTCACCTATGAAACGGTCAACCCCGACGACCCCAACAGCCCGGTTACCCGGAATAACCTGCTTGAGCTGAACTTGCAACCATTCCCGGTATCGCTCTTTTCTGATCAGAGCTACTACCTGCACATGCTGCTGCAAATCGGCGAGGAGTCGCAACTGCTTTTCCCCTCCGGCGACTTGAGTGAGGCCGACATCCGCACCACCATCGAATCGGCCCTGAAACGCTCCTCGCCCGGCTTCCTGAAAACCGTGGGCCTTTGGACGCCGCCGGACGTCCCCCAACCTGACCCCTTTGGCGGGCAGCAGCCTTCTTTTAAACGCTACCAACTCATTGCCGAGCAACTGCGCCAGGAATACACCGTGCGGCCCGTTGACCTATCAACCGGGCAGGTTCCGCCCGGCCTGGATGCGCTGCTGGTTATCGCCCCCCAGAACATGAGCGATCAGGAACGTTACGCCATTGACCAATACCTGATGCAGGGCGGCGCAGTGGTGGCGGCGGCCGGTAGTTATTACTTCAACCCCGACCCCTTCTCCGGCGGCCTGGGGGTGGCCCCGGTTGAAAATGGCCTGCGCGACATGCTGGCCGGCTACGGCATCAATGTAGAGCAGGCCCTGGTGATGGACCCGCAAAATGAGCCATTCCCTATTCAGCTTCAGCGCGATGTAGGCGGCGTGCAGGTCACGGAAATCCAGGCCATGCCCTACCCCTTCTTTGTAGACGTGCGGTCCAGTGGGATGGATCAGGAAAGTCCCATTTTAGCCAGCCTGCCCGCCGTAACCATGAACTGGGTTTCGCCCGTTACCGTTGACGAGGCCAAAAACGCCGGGCGCGAAGTGACGGTGCTGCTTAAATCAAGTGAAAATGCGTGGCTCCGCACCACGCCCCAGGTGAACCCGGACATGAACTTGCCCGACCTGGGCTTTTCGCCCGAAGGCGAGCAAAAGTCGTACCCCCTGGCCGTATCGGTGCAGGGCGTGTTTGAAAGTTATTTCAAAGACAAACCCTCGCCGCTCGAAACCGCCGCCCAGGATGAAACATCCGCCGAAACCGGGGCAGCGGCCCAGGATACACCAACCGCGCGGGGTACGGGCACCCTGGAAAGTTCGCCCGAGAATGCTCGCCTGGTGGTCATTGGCAGCGCCGAGTTTTTGAACGACATCATCTTGAATCTGTCCGACAACTTGAGCCGGGGGCGTTTTATGAATAGTTTGCAGTTTGCCCAAAACACCGTTGATTGGTCGGTGGAGGATTTGGACATGTTGACCATCCGGTCGCGGGGCACCTCGGCCCGGCTGCTCAATCCGCTCACCGAAAGCCAACAAACTTTCTGGGAAATTGCCAACTACGTGGTGGCCCTGGTGGCCCTGGTGGCCCTGGGTGTGGTGTGGGGTCTCCACCGGCGTAACGAGCAGCCCGTCGAGTTGATCTCGTTGGAAGAGTTAGCCCGAACTCAGGTTATTTAAGTAAGTCTTACGATTTATGGAGAAGAACATCATGACCAGACTACAACAAATCCTGGCCGTTATCTTGGTTATTCAAATTGGCCTGGCCGTTTTCATCTTTTGGCCGCAAGCTTCGGCGCAGCGGGCCGGCGAGCCTTTATTGCCCAATTTTGCCGCCGCCGATGTTATCAGCATGACCATTCAGGGGGAGGATGGCAAACGAATTGCCCTGGCTAAAGATGGCGAGGCGTGGATCATGGCCGAGGCCGACAGTTATCCGGCCAACGGGGAAAAGATAGTGTCTTTTTTGGAAAAATTTGAAGGCGTGCAAACCAATCGGTTGGTCACCGAAACCGAAGCCAGCCACAAACGGCTCAAAGTTGCGCCGGATAATTTTAACCGTATGCTTGAAGTGACCCTGCAAAACGGCAACCAACACCAAATATACGTGGGCAATGCCGTTGGAGCGCTTGCCACCCATATCCGCGCCGACGACCAGGCTGAAGTTTACCTGACCGACGCGGTACAGGCATACGAGATTGACCCGGGCGCCTCCAATTGGATTGATACGCAATACTACAGCGTGCCCATCTCGGAAACGGTAGGGCTGACCCTGGAAAATAAAAACGGAACGCTTGAATTTGAGAGAAACGGCGAAAATTGGACCATGAAAGGGTTGGCTGAGGATGAAACCTTTTTGGAGAATAATCTAACAACCGTGCTCAATCAGGTTAATGTGATGCGGATGACCGAACCCATTGGCAAAAAGGAGCAGCCCTCCTTTGGGTTAAACAATCCCCAGGCCACGGTAACCATCAAAACCGTAACCGGCGATCATACCCTGCTGATTGGCGCTCAAAACGAAAACACGCAAGATTACGTGGCCAAATGGTCAGAATCGCCCTACTACGTGTGGGTGGCGCAATACGTGGCCGGGAACCTTGTTGAAAAAACGCGCGAGGATTTTATCCAATTACCCACTCCGGCCGAAGGTGAAGGCGGCGTCACTGATGAGGGTCAATAAAAAACAGACTTTTGATTTGGCTGTTTTGAGGCGTGGTTAAACCACGCCTCTTTTTTTAACTTTGTTCCACAAAAGTTAACAACACCTCGCCGTACCCCACCGACTGCCCTGCTTGCACCTTAACCTGGGCAATCACCCCATCGTGCGGCGATTTGATGGCGTTCTTCATCTTCATCGCTTCCAGCACCAACAGCGTTTCCCCCTGCGTCACCCGGTCGCCCGGTTTCACCTCAACCGATACGATAGCGCCCGGCATGGGGGCGGTCAATTCGGTCTGAAAACCATCAGACGGCAATTGAGGCATGGGGGGCAGGGCCGGTTGCGGGGATGCAGGGATGCGGGGCAGCGTTTCAAACGCGGGCGGGCGAACCGTTACCGGCGGAGCAGGGGGCAGACCCGCCGGCACAATTTCCGGCCTGATGACGGCCTCGGCCAAATCCTGATCGGAAACCAACCGCACGGCAAAACGCTGCTCGCCAACAATCACGTAAAACTCATTGGCCTTGAGTTCCTGCACATCAAGCACATACTGTTTTCCAGCAATCTCAAGGTGGTATCTGCGCATGGTTTACCTCCGGTCAGGCTGCCAACTGTTGGCTTGCCGCGCGCGTCCTGAACCTACCCAACGGCTGGGCAGAGCGCCCGGTTGGTGAGAGCGCATCGCCGGCGCGGCTTGCTTGCGTCGAATAGCCCGGTGGGTTAATACGGCAATGGTGATGGCTGTAACCAGGTCCGGCTCCAGTTCTAAATCCGGCCCGGCGGGCGTAGTTTCAGCCTGAACCGGCCCCCGCTCCCGGCGAAGGAGAACTATGATAATCCCCAACACGGCCAGGATTAAAAATGCCAAAACCAGGCCATAAATCGTTAATAATAATTCCAGGTTGAATGATCCGGTCATCTTTTTGTTCCTATTGTTTTTTTGATATGGCGGCGTTTGGTTACACCGGCATCAACCCGTGTTTTTTGGGCGGGTTTTGCTGCACCTTGGTGCGCAGCACCTCCATAGCCCTGATCAAACGGGGACGGGTTTCGCACGGTTCAATAATCTCATCAATCTGGCCTACATCCGCCGCGCGGTAAGGATTGAAAAATTTGTCTCGATATTCCTGAACAAAGGCCTTTTCCAGGGCGGCCGGGTTGGGGGCAGAGATCAACTCTTTGCGGTGCAATACGCGCACCGCGCCTTCGGCCCCCATCACGGCAATCTGGCCGGTGGGCCAGGCCAGGGCCAGGTCGCAGCGCATTTGCCTGGAACTCATGGCCAGGTATGCCCCGCCCATAGCCTTGCGAGTGACAATTGAAATTTTGGGCACAGTGGCCTCGCAGTAGGCGTAAATTACTTTGGCCCCGTGCCGGATGATGCCGTAATACTCCTGGTCAACCCCCGGCAGGTAACCGGGCGTGTCTACAAAGGTGACAATGGGGATATTGAAGGCATCGCAAATACGCACAAAATGGGCGATTTTATCGCTGGAATCAATATCCAGCGCGCCCGCCAGGTGTGACGGCTGATTGGCCACCACGCCCACGGCATAACCATCCAACCGGGCAAAACCAACAATAACGTTACGGGCATAATAAGGATGAACCTCCAAAAAGCTATCGCAATCAAAGACCATCTCGATAACCTCGTGCATGTCGTAAGGCTCGTTTTCTGCCGGCGGCACAATGGAGTTTAAGGCTTCGTCCATGCGGTCGCAAGAATCATAGGGCGCCACGCGCGGGGGGTCTTCGTTGTTGTTTTGGGGCAAATAACTCAGCAATAGTTTGACCAATTCCAGGGCGTCATCCTCTTGCTCGGCCAAAAAATGAGCCACTCCGCTTTTGCTATTGTGGACCAGGGTGCCGCCCAACTCAACTGGATTCACTTCCTGTCCGGTAACGGCTTTGATCACCTCCGGGCCGGTGATGAACATGGCGCTGGTGCGGCGGGTCATAATAATAAAATCGGTAAGCGCGGGCGAATAAACCGCGCCTCCCGCGCACGGCCCCATGATCACCGAAATCTGGGGAATGACCCCGGAGGCCAACACATTGCGGGTGAACACTTCGCCATAGGCGGCCAGGCTGCGCACGCCCTCTTGAATGCGCGCTCCCCCCGAATCGTTCAGGCCAATCAAGGGAATCCCACTGGCCAGGGCCAGGTCCTGGATGTGACAAATCTTCTGGGACTGGACTTCGGAAAACGAGCCGCCCATCACGGTGAAGTCTTGGGCAAACACAGCCACCCGGCGGCCGTTGATTTTGCCAAAGCCGGTTACCACCCCATCCCCCGGATAACGCTGTTTATCCATGCCAAAATCGGTCAGGTTATGGGTAGCCAGCGCGCCCAACTCTTGAAAGGAGCCTTCGTCCAAAAGCAGGGCCAGCCGTTCCCGGGCCGTCATTTTGCCCCGCGCGTGTTGTTGCTCAATGCGTTCCGCGCCGCCGCCCTGTAGGGCCTTTTCGCGCATCTGGCGCAGGGTAGTCAGATAATCGTTCATCCATGCCCTCCGTTTATTTTAAGCTTGAAAGGTTGGAGAAATTGTAACACATCCATTGAAGAATGTAAAAAATTTCACAGCCAATAATTAACGGCAATCCCCGCAACAGCGCCTAAAAGACATAGTTTGCGCATCTGGTTACTGCTGTTGGCAAACTTTTTCAAGCAATGGCAGCGCCGCTTCCACGGCGCGCGCGCGATGGCTGATTCTGTTTTTCTGTTCAGGGTTTATTTGGGCCATAGTGCGGTTAAATTCCGGCACAAAAAAGATGGGGTCGTAGCCAAAACCGCCTTTGCCTTGAGGGGCAAAGGTTATCAAACCTTCCACCTGACCCTGGGCCGTGCCGATTAAACCCTGGCCGGTAGCCAAGGCCACCACGCAGCGGAAGCGGGCCGTGCGTTCTGGCCAGGGCACATTTTTGGCGGTCAATTTTTCCAGCACAAGTTGATACCGTCCCACTTGATCCTCTTTGGCCGTGCCGCCGTACCGCGCCGAGAAAACGCCCGGCTCGCCGCCCAGGGCGTCAATTTCCAGGCCAGAATCGTCGGCCAGGGTCAAAAGGCCGCTGGCCTGAGCAAAGGCCTGGGCCTTGATAATAGCGTTCTCGGCAAAAGTGCGGCCCGTTTCGGCGGGGTCAAGGTCCAAGCCTTCGGCGGCGGGAAAGGTGAGGGCCGCCGGCACAGCGGCCAGTATCTCCTGGTATTCCCGCATTTTGCCGGGGTTGTTGGTGGCAATCAATAACTTAATCATTATTGTAAAAGAACAAAACGGGGGGTGCTGTCACGGGTTTCCCAGGCCAGGGTCAATTCCGGTTCGCCGGCGATTATTTCAAAAACCAGCCGGCCTTCGGTTCCTTGTTCCGGCTTCAAATCACCCCGCCCCAGGGCGTACTCTACTAACGTTTCGCCGGACGTGGTTTGGTAGGCATCCTCAACCCGATTCAACAGCAAAAAATCTTTCTCGCTATATGGCACTTCTTCATTGCTCAAGTTTTCCAACTCAACAGTAACCACAACCCATTCTCGCCCTTCCACCACGGGCAAAGTGGGCAGCGATACATTCCGGTTGACCTCCAGCACCACTAACTGCACGGTTTGATCGTTAACCACCGGCTCTTGCACGTAGGCCGGGTCGTCAAACGAGAGGCCAAATTCGCTGCCCGGAATAGGCGTGGCGGCTACGGAGGCATCTAGGGCCCACAGCCCGGCAGCCAGAAGGAAACAGCAACTCATACAGAGGAATACCAGGCAGCCGCCGCCAAAAAAGGCCAGAGCATATCGGATGATGGAATTATCGGCTGCTTCAAAATGATCTTCGTCTTCGTACTCGTAATCTGCTTCATCGTAATAATAATCATTTTCAGGGGGATATTCAGGCGGATAGGATGGTGTCTGTTGGGGATAGAATTGGCTCATTACATCTCCTTCAATAGAAACAAGTGTCTCCACACAACAAGCCATTATAACATAGATAGAGGCTCATTCCCAAAAATCGCCCTCCAACTTGGCTGTGGCCAATATTTGCCCCTGGCCTGATTGACTCTCACCCTCAATATAAGTATACTTCGTGGCTGAAGGCAGAATTACCCCACTCAATCTTAGAAGGAAATTTTTGATGCGACAGATACTTATGGTTGGCACTTTGGGCTTGTTGATTTTTTGGGCCATTGCTTGCCAGCCTGAGTTGCCGCCAACGCCTTATCCAACCTACACGCCCTACCCAACCTACACGCCTTATCCCACTTATACCCCTTCTCTTTCAGCCAACAAGCTGCCTTCAGCCGAAGTCGAAAACCTGGTCTGGCCCACCGGCCCTCGGGATGATGTTATTCCCATTGAAGACGCGGCCGATTTTATGGGCGAGAAAGTGACGGTGGAAGGCACGGTCATTAAAACACATAATTCGGGCAAGGTTGTTTTTTTGAATTTTTCGCCGGAAATAGGCGCTTTTACGGCGGTAATTTTTCCCGACGATTGGCCCAAGTTCCCGGCTCCGCCGGAAGAGCTTTTTTACGGTAGGCTGGTGAGAATAGAGGGAGTTATTGAAGCATACCAGGGAGCACCTGAAATCATTATCCGCGACCCCTGGCAAATTGAAGTGGCCCTTACTCTGGGGCAGCCCATTCTCAGCAATTGTAATTGCCCGCCGACAAGCTCAACCCAGGCGCAGCAAACCCCTCCTGTTGAGCCAACGGACCCGCCTGTTTCCCCCCCGCTTGAAACACCCTCGCCTATGCCAACCTCTGTAGAACAGGGCCTTATTGCCTGGGAAAAAGCCGCCGATTACCAGGGGCAAACGGTAACCATAACCGGGCGCGTGGTAGATACTTACAATTCGGGCAAGGTGGTCTTTTTAAATTTTGACCAAAACTATGCCCATAGTTTTAAAGTGGTTATTTTCCCCGACGCCTGGCCGCTCTTTCCCGCGCCCCCGGAGGAATATTTTCAAGATAAAACCATTCAGGTAACCGGCCTGGTTGAAATGTACCAAAATGCCCCGGAGATCATTGTTGAAGAACCGGCTCAGATTGAGATTATGGAGTAAGCGTTAAAGTGGATTTGTCAACTATCCTGTTAATATCGGCCGCTGTCAGTATGGGGGCCACGGTTATTGCTATTTTGGTGGCCCTGCGCTCGGCGCGTGAAGCCCGCACCGCTATTTTCCCCATTGTGAAAGAAGAAGAAAGCACCCGCGCCCGCCGCGCGCGAGTTTCTATTTTGGTTTGGATAGCCGTTACGGCCATCCTGTTGGGAGGCTGGTTGGCCTCCTTGCGCTTAACGGCCAACGATGAAACGGCGCAAACGCCGGCTGTAGAATCCGGCCGGCCGGCCGAATCCGGGGCCGTGGAGTTTGTTACCCCCCCGGCCCAAACTCTGCCCACCGACACCGTTGCTCCGCCCACCCCCGCCGGTCAAACTTCAGGGCCGGATAATGCCACCCCCACTATAATGGCCGCCTCGCCCACACCGGTACCGGCCATTTCCAATCCCACTCCTACGGAAACAGCCACCTCTGTTCCCCCTACCCTTACCCCAACGCCTCCCCTACCCAAAGGACCTGCTCCGGCCGGGACAAGTCTGGGGCCAATTGAGTTTAGTACAGAACTTGGCTCGCCCATTGCCGCGGTTAACCCGGATACGGTTTTTCCGTCAAACACCAAAATTTATGCCGTATATCCTTACGAGGGCATGCAAAATGGAATCACTTTTGCGGCAGTGTGGTATCTGGATGGAGTTGAGATAGCGCGCGACGAGCGGCCATGGGAATGGGGCGCCCAGGGCCGCTCTTACAGTTTTCTCCTGCCGCCGGGAGAAGGCCAATATAAGCTGGAACTCTACGCTAACGATTCTCTGTTAACATCCGCCTCATTTGAAGTTCGCTAACTATAAAATCTAAACCGTTCCTGTTCAGGCCAAAGCCACATTCCGGGCTTCTCAACCAACGGCGAATGACGAAGGACGACCAATTTTCGTCGTTTGTCCTTTGTCGTTCGTCATATTGCAGAGCCGCCAGGCTTAAGTAAACAGCAACTCTAACTTTATGTTCCTATGACGCCACTGACACGTTTGGGCATTGCCTGGATTGCGGGGATTGCCCTGGCCCGTTGGTTTAATCTGCCCTGGGTGGTTGTAGCCCTGGCTGTTCTGCCGGCCCTGGGCGCCTTATTGTTTTACCGGCATAACGTCCGTGGCCGCTGGGCCGGTATTTTGACCCTGGCCCTGGCTGCGGGCGCTTTTCGTTTTATTCTTTCCCAGCCCACTATTGATAAAACGCATATTGCCTTTTATAACGACTCGCCGGAGTTGGAAGAAATAACCGGCGTGGTGGTTGATGAACCTGATGTGCGAGACTATTACCTCAATTTGCGCCTGCGCGCCGAGTCGTTGCGGATTGGTGAGGCAACAGTGCCGGTTGAGGGGCTGGTACTTGTTCGCGCCCCACGTTATCCAGAATATTTTTACGGCGACCGGCTGACGGTAACGGGTCAACTGGAAACACCCCCCGTTTTTGAAAATTTTTCCTACAAAGATTACCTGGTCAGATTTGGCATTCACACCATGATCCGCCGCCCCAAGATCGAGCTTGTGGCCGGCAATCAGGGCAACCCTTTCTGGGCCGCTATGCTGGCCGGCAAAATGCATGCCTCTCAAACCATCAACCGCATGCTGGCCGAACCCCATGCCTCGCTGCTCAATGGCATCTTGCTGGGTATTGAAGTAGGCATTCCCAGCGATTTGTACGAGCAGTTTAACCTGACCGGCACGTCGCACATTATTGTTATTTCCGGCAGCAATATTGCTGTGGTGGTTGGTATTTTGCTTTTACTGGGCCAGAGAGTTTTTGGCAAACGTTTTGCGCCGCCCATAGCTATGCTGGGCATCATTCTTTACACCTTCTTGGTTGGGGCCGACGCCGCCGTCAGCCGGGCGGCCATAATGGGCCTGGTCTGGGTGTTGGCCATCTGGGTGGGCCGGCCCGGCCTGGCCCTCAACTCGCTTATTTTTTCGGCGCTGGTACTAACCCTCATTAACCCCCTGATTTTGTGGGACGTAGGCTTCCAACTTAGTTTTATGGCCACTTTGGGCCTGATTGTTCTGGCGCCGCCCCTGGAACGAGGCATTTTTGGCTTGCTGCAACGCTGGCTCAAAACCGAGCAAATTGGCCTGGCCATGGCTCTGCTCAGCGAGTTAGTGGTGATCACCCTGGCTGCCCAAATTAGCACCGGGCCGCTGATTGTGTACCATTTTGGCCGGTTCTCGCTGGTGTCTCTGTTAAGCAATTTGCTCATTTTGCCGGTGCAGCCGCCTATTATGATTGTTGGTGGTTTGGCTACCCTGGCCGGGATGCTCTGGCTGCCGTTGGGCCAGGCTATTGGCTGGCTGGTCTGGTTACCCCTGGCCTGGACGGTGCGGGTTGTTGAGGTAACGGTTCGCTTGCCCTATAGCTCGCTTGATTTGGGACCATTCCCTTTTTGGCTGCTGGCGCTGGTGTATGCTGCTTTAGGCGCCGGCGTCTGGTGGGCTAACCGCCCGGCGGCCGAACAGCAAGCCCCATCCCACTTTCGCTTACCTCCCCTTGGCACGGCCACTACCCGCCTGTGGGTGGGGGGAATGGGGGCAGTTACTTTGCTGATCTGGTTGGCCGCACTGGGCCTGCCGGATGGTCGCCTGCACGTGGCTTTCCTGGATGTTGGGCAGGGAGATGCGGTACTCATCACTATGCCTAACGGCCAACAAATGCTCATTGACGGCGGACCGTCGGCCACGCAGCTCAATTGGCGGTTAGGCCAAAAAATGCCTTTCTGGGATCGTTCGCTGGAAGTGGTGGCCAATACCCATCCCGATTCTGACCACCTGGGCGGCTTGGTTTCACTCCTGGATCGTTATACCGTGGCGCAAGTGTTGGTATCGGACGTTGCCGGTGAGAGCGAACTTTTTCGGCAATGGGAGTTAGAACTGGCCGAGGAGCAGTTGCAACCCCTGGTGGGTCAGGCCGGCATGCAATTATCATTTGGCCGGGGCGTCACCGCCACCATTCTTCATCCCGGCCCAATGGTCCCGAACTCAAATAAAGCAAACAACCACTCTCTGGTGTTACACCTGCAAATGGGCCGGGTCAGCTTTTTATTGCCGGGCGACATTGAAACGCCTGTTGAGCAGAATTTGGTGTGGGCCGGCGTGCCGCTGACCGCAACCGTGCTCAAAAGCCCTCATCACGGTAGCAGCACCTCTTCCAGCGAGGCATTTTTGGCGGCAGTACAGCCGCAGCTTGTGGTTATTTCGGTAGGGATGGATAATCGTTTTGGGCATCCTTCGGCGGAAATTTTGCAGCGTTATGCGGAGCACGGCTTCACCGTTTTACGCACCGACAAGCAAGGCACAGTTGAGTTCAGCACCGACGGCGAAAGCTTGTGGGTGGAGACAACGCGCTAATTTGTTTAATCTCCACCGCATGTGCTTTTTTAGAAAAAGATGCTATCATGTCAAAATAATTATCAGCAAAGAAAGTTACTATCAACTAAAATTTTTTAGGGAGAGTTAACTATGCCGGATATTGGATTAAACGCCCTGGATTTACTGCTGCTGGTCATCCTCTTCATCGCCGCTTTGGTAGGCGCTATCAGAGGCGCGCTGCCGCAATTATTTTCTATTATCAGCATTTGGTTTGGGCTGGTGGCTACCTTATGGCTTTACAAACCCCTCAGTAACTATATTCTGCAGGGGTTGGGTCTGCCCAAAATTGGCAGCGACACTTTTGCCTTTTTAATTCTGCTTCTGGTTTTTTTCAATGCTTTTAGATTTATTGTGAAAACCCTCAGCACGCCGCCAGAAGAACGAAAGCAAAGAAGAAAGAGTGAAGAAGACCCCCTGGCCGAAGCAGCCAAATCAGCTACCCAACGTTTTGTGCTTGGCCCGTTGAACTTGCTGGGGGGGGGCTTGATGGGCGTCATTTTAAACACCCTCTGGATCGCCCTGATCCTGGGCGCGGTTCAATTTATTTTTCAGCCAACCAGCGGCGTGGCCGAGACGTATACCGGCTTTTCCAGACGAATTGTGACCAATTTGAACACCTCTACCTTGATGCCAATGTTCAACCAGGTTCTTTTGCTGTTGAGTCGTTCGGTTGAGTTGTTCATCCCCAAAAATGCCGACATCCTAAAAACCGTGCTGGAGTTTATTAGCTAACCCGTGCAGCAGAAACACCTCAACACCCTTGAATTTCCAAAAATCCTGGAAAGATTGGCCCGGTATACTATGTTTTCGGCCAGCCAGGCCCTGGCCCTGGCCTTGCAGCCCACGCCCTATTTAACCGAGGCGCAAGCCTGGCAGAAGGAGACCACCGAGGCCGAGCGGCTCCTGGCGGTTAAACCGGATGTTGGCATTGGCGGCGCGCGCGACGTGCGGTTCCTAATAGCGCGCGCCCGGCGCGGAGCGGTGTTGCTGGCCCTGGAATTGCTGGAAGTAAGGCAAACGTTGATTGCCGCCCGAAATTTAAAGCGGACTATCACCCACCTGGCCCTGGATTATCCTCGCCTGGCCGACATGGCCGGCCGCATTGAAGAGTGCCCTAACCTGGTCAACGAAATCGGCCAGGCCATTGATGAGCGCGGCGAGGTCAAAAGCAACGCCAGCCCCAAACTGGCCCGCATCCGGCGGGACCTGGCCATAGCCTATGACCGGCTGATGGAACGGCTCAACCGGCTGATGTCTTCTTCCCAATACAGCCGCTATCTGCAAGAAAACCTGATCACCCAGCGGGAGGGACGTTACGTGATCCCGCTCAAGGCCGAGTTCAAGGGCAAAATCCAGGGCATTGTGCACGACCAAAGCGCCAGCGGGGCCACCCTCTTTATTGAGCCAATGGCCACGGTTGAACTCAATAACAAATGGCGGCAGTTACAACTGGACGAAACCGAAGAAATCAACAAAATCCTGGCCGGCCTGTCGGACCTGGTTGGCAGCCAGGGACGTTTTATTGACCACACGGTAAACGCCCTGGCCGATCTTGACCTGGCCCTGGCCAAAGCCAAATATGCCCAGGCCATCGAGGCTACTGAGCCGATACTGTTCAACCTCAAAGAGTCCCCGGCAAATGGCGCTACGCCGACAAGGGCGGAGAAGCAGGAGGGTTTGTCGCTGCCCGGTTTTAACCTGGTTTCGGCCCGCCATCCGCTGCTTGATCCGGCCACCGTGGTGCCTATTGAGGTGTATCTGCCGGAAAACACCCACATGCTGGTGATCACCGGCCCCAATACCGGCGGCAAAACCGTCTCTCTTAAAACAGTGGGCCTGCTGGCCGCTATGGCCCAGGCCGGGTTGCGCATCCCCGCCGATGAGGGGTCCGCTTTGCCGGTTTTTAATCACATTTTTGCCGACATTGGCGATGAGCAATCTATAGAGCAAAGCCTATCCACCTTTTCCTCGCACATGACCAACATTGTGCGCATTTTGGCGCAGTGCGATGAAGCCTCGCTGGTGATTTTGGACGAGTTGGGGGCCGGCACCGACCCGATTGAAGGGTCGGCCCTGGCCCGTTCAATTTTATCCCATTTGCTGGAGCGGCGGGTAACCACGTTTGTGGCCACCCACTTTTCGGAGTTGAAGGCGTATGCCCACACTACAAACGGCGTGGCCAATGCCAGTTTGGAGTTTAACCTGGAAACCCTGGCTCCTACCTACCACCTGCGTATCGGCCTGCCCGGAGCGTCAAATGCGTTTGCCATTGCCCAAAGATTAGGACTACCCCTGGAAATCATTAACCAGGCCCAGGGATTGGTGGGCGAAGATGCGCAGCAAGTGGAGGCTATGCTGGCCGAAATCAAAGCCCAAACTCAGGCAGCTCACCACGCCCGCCAACTGGTTGAAGCGGAACGAGAAGAGGCCGAAAAATATACCCGGCGCTTGGAGCAGCGTTTGGCCGAAATTGACGCCGAACGCCGGGAAATCCTTGACGCCGCTCGCGCCGATGCTCGCCGCGAAATAAAAGCGGCGCGCGAAGAAATCAGAACCTTAAGAGAGCAAGCGCAGGAGCTGCTGAAACAACCGGATACTTCGCCGGGAGCGACTGCGGAGGAAACCCGGCCGGCCGCCGTGGAAGCCATTGAAGAAAAATTGTTCCAGCTTGAGGCTGAACAGCTTGCTGAAACTCCGCCAAGCCCGGGTAAAACAAAAAAACGCAGCCACCCCGGGGCCATTGACCCCGGCGACAAAGTATTCGTCCCCTCCTTTAACACTACCGGCGAAGTAGTGGCTATGCAAAACAAGCAGGTTGAAGTGCAGTTGGGCCGTTTTCGAACAACAGTGCCGCTGGCCGAGGTAGAGTTGAGACAAAAAGCCGTCCAACAGGAGAAAGTCATCGCCAGCAGCGTTAAATTGCCTACGGTTGAGTCGCCGGGGATGGAATTGGATTTGCGCGGACAAGTTTCGGAGGAAGCGCTGGTTCGGCTGGACCAATATTTAGATCAGGCCTTTTCGGCCCGGCTGCCCTGGGTGCGCATTATTCATGGCAAGGGTAGCGGGGTGCTGCGTCAGGTGGTCCGGCAAACCTTGAGCGATCACCCCCAGGTTTCATCTTATCGCCCCGGCGATGAGGGCGAAGGCGGCGAAGGGGTGACGGTGGCCAAACTGGCCGTAAACTAAAAAGGGTTAAGCAAGTAAGGTAAAAGTTACCCCATGATCGTTATCATCAACGGCCCGTGCGGCATTGGCAAAACCTCGGTGGCCTGGGAATTGAACAGCCGCTTTGACCGGGCGGTGATGCTGGACGGGGATTACCTGGGCGCAGTGCATCCCTTTGAGATCTATGACGACGCGCGCATAGCTTACCTTTACCACACTTTTCACCACCTGATTGCCTACCACCTTGCGCAGGGCGACTATCATAACTTTGTGCTTAACTACGTTTTTGAAACGCCGGAGTCGCTGGCCGAAGTGCGCCATTTGTTGTCGGATTTGGATGATGAGATTTACGCCTTTCGCCTGACCGCCTCAACTGAAGAAATCGAGGCCCGTATCCGCAAACGCGAGCAGGAATCAGATGCCAATTTGCGCTGGTATTTACGGCGCTACCAGGAGCTGGTTGATATTCAAACCCGGGCCGCCGCTCGCGGCGATATGGGTTTTGTGATTGACACTACCGGCCTGGATGCCGCGCAAGTGGCCGAGATGATCTGGCAAAATCTCCGCGAGGCTGTTGAACTGGTTCCCTACAATCCCAGCTGGCCTGCGCAATTTGAGGCCGAAAGAGCTAAAATTGCCGCCGCCCTGGGCAACCTGGCCCTGGAGATTCAGCACATCGGCAGCACGGCCGTGCCCGGGCTAGAGGCTAAACCCGTTATTGATACAATGGTGGTGGTGGCTCACCTGGCCGACGCGGCCCGCTGTATTGCCCCGCTGCAAACTCTTGGCTACACCTTTGTTGATTATCCCCAAAACACCGACCGCCGTTTTTTTCGCAAGGGCGTCCCTCGCACGCATCACCTGCATATTGTGGCCGCCGGCAGCCAATCCCTGGCCGATCACCTGGGCTTCCGCAATGCCTTGCGGGCCGACCCGCAATTGCGGCAAGAATACCGCGAATTGAAGCGCACCCTATCCACAAAATACAAAAACGACCGGGCCAGGTATAGTGAAAGCAAGGGCGCTTTTGTGGAAAAAGTGCTGGCCAAATGGAAGGGATGATTCTCTCCTCATTCCAGAGGAGTTCAAAAATTGTCGGAACCCCTTTATTTTTCTGACCCCGACCCCGGCTTATTTTTGCTCTCCACCTGTTTTCCATTCCTTCTATCCATCCTTTGGGGGATGACACTCCACCCACTTTTGCCTTAAACTGGTCACTCAGAAAGGGATAATTGTGACCGAGCCAATCTATTGTCAAATTCAGGTGAAAGGCCACCTCTCGGGGCAATGGGTGGACTGGTTTAGCGGGCTGCAAATTGAAAATCGGCCCGACGGCTATGCGGTGCTATCCGGCCCACTTCCAGATCAGGCGGCGTTGTATGGCGTGTTAAACCGGGTGCGTGATTTGGGGCTGGCGCTTGTCTTGGTGAAGTGCGTTGAAGGCCAGGATAACCAGGATCAAACTTCCCCAGCCGGTTAGGATTCCCTAACTTGCCAATTTTGCATTGACTAAAAGCGTATTTGTTTGTTATGCTAACCTCAATGCGGCATATCTTAAAAATCTGAATTAATACGATTTTTCGTAGCCTGGAGTACGATTTTTTGTATTAATATTCGTATAACATGTTTCAGGGAGTCTCAAACTATGCAGGCCAATCATTGGCTCTACTGAAACTCAACAAGAGGTAACGGATGTTTGGCATCAATCTTAAGCAGGAAAAACCCAATGGAGCAAACGGCCAATATGTAGATGACAACGGTCTTCTGGTTGACTTGCGCCATGTGGTAAAAACTTTTGAAAGCGCAGCCGGCACATTTACCGCGCTTAAAAACCTTGATTTGCAAGTGGGCACCGGCGAGTTTGTCTCCATTGTCGGCAAGTCGGGCAGCGGTAAATCCACCCTGATCAATATGATCACCGGCATTGACCGGCCCACGTCGGGGGAAGTGATGGTGGGCAACACGGCCGTGCATCGGCTCAAACATGGCCAAATCGCCGTGTGGCGGGGGCGCACCATTGGCGTTATTTTTCAGTTTTTCCAATTGCTGCCAACGCTCACCGCCGTTGAAAACGTGATGTTGCCCATGGACTATGGCCAAATTTATCCGCCTGCCGAACGCCCTGAGCGGGCCATGTATTTACTGGAACAGGTAGAGCTGGCCCATTATGCCCACCACCTTCCCTCGGCGCTTTCAGGGGGGCAGCAGCAGAGCATCGCCATTGCCCGCGCCCTGGCCAACGATCCGCCTATGCTGGCCGCCGACGAGCCGACGGGAAATTTGGACTCCAAAACCACCGAGATGGTGTTCAAACTGTTTGCCGGTTTGGTGGAGCAGGGCAAAACCATGTTGATGGTCACTCACGATAACGATCTGGCTAAACGGGCCAAACGCACCATTGTGCTGGCCGACGGCAAAATTGTGGATGAAATTGATCGAACCCAGGAGGTATAAAATGAATGTCAACACATCTGTTACCCCATCCAATAAAAAAAGTGAGATAACCAATGCCGGCCGGGCGCGTATGGTTATGCGGGCCATTGTTTATATGGCCCTGCTGTTAACCATTCTGTTTATTACCGCCGGGCGATGGGATTGGGCCATGGCCTGGATTTACGTGGGGCTGATAATCATCAGCAACGTGGCCAGCCGGG
>JAFGDY010000102.1 GCA_016931895.1 Anaerolineae bacterium | reverse complement strand
TGGTGCAGCAAATTCTGCCTCGTTTTGGAGTATTTGTCATATTGGCCTTGACCTTGTTGCTTTACATAAATTCGCCAACAGTATCATTATGTCGGTAATCGTAGGGACAGCGCCTTGCGCCTGTCCTCCGGGGCGACCACAAGGGTACGCCCCTACATTACCGGATTAATTTCTAAAAATTCATAAAGACCTTTAGGGTCTTTATTACCCTACAATAATCGCGGACGAATCTGCATATTATTTTGACTTATCACGGTAAAAGCGTGCACCAATCTATCGGCGTGTTCTGTCATAACAGACGCAACTACTTTGGCGAGGCGAGGCCTCCCAGATTTTAGGTTAGAGAAAAGACGTTCTGTTTTTAGTATATGTTATCCCCATACGGCTCTTATTCAACTACAAAATCCATCAAGCTGACTGCGCCGTCTAGGCTGCCTGGCGTTGGCAATCGTTCGCCGGTATCGGGCCGGTAAAGACCGGCCTGGAGGGTGTAGGAACCGGGCGGTAAATTGGAGAGCCGGCGTTGATCGGCGATGATTTCGCCGGGGTCCCAGAGACTGGTGGGATAGGCTCCGCCGGCGGGGGGGCTATCAAATGAGGCGACCAGGTGGCCGGCGGGGTTGAGCAGGTGCACAAAAACGGTGTAGTCGGCCGGGGGGATGTTATCGGCCTGCCAGAAGAGGGCGAGTTGCAAATTGGGGGGGACAGGCTGCGAGGGGTCAAGGGGGTGGTGGTCAAGATCGGCCAGGTTGAAGCCGATGAGCGTAATTTGACGGCCAAAACTTTGTTTGACGAATTGTTGCGGATTAATGCCGGATACGGTGATGCCGGGCGGCGGGCCGCCAACTTTGAGGGGGCCCAGGCGGACGCTATTGCGGTCAATAGGCTGGCCTTCAACAAAAAGCGGCAGAGAGGTATGGGGTTGGTTAGCAGGGTAGAAGCCCACATCCAGCCAGTAGACGCCGGGAGGGGCGGCCGTTTCAACCGGAACGTCGTAGGCGTCGGACACAATCTCGCCGGGAACCCAGAGCAGGGTCGTGTAATATTTTAAAGGAATGCGGTCCTCGCCGCCGCGTTGCCCGGCGTTTTGGTCTAACAGGTGATTGAAGATGACCAGGTTTTGGCCCAGGGTGCGTTCGGCGCGCAGGTGTAAGGTGACGGGAAAACTCTGGCCCGGCTGAACCCGGCGCTGCGGTAGATCGTAACCCAGTAAGGTGATGGCTCCGGCAAAGTTGGCGTTGAGGGGATAGGCCATTGGCGGCGGCTCAAATTGGCGCGGCCGGTTGTGGATAGAGAAGAGAGAACCGGGCAGCAGAGAGAGTTGGTAACTGCCGCCGGGCCAGTGGGCGGCAACGATAAAATGGGCAATGCCGCCGCCAGGCCCGGATAGGAACCGGGTGGGAGTAAAAACTTGGCCGGAAGGATCGTTGAGAATGGGTGGATCGGAGGCGCCGGGCAAGATAAAGCTGAGGGTGCTGCGATAGGTGAAGGGGGAGGCGGGGGAGAGGCCATCGGCCCGCAGTTGGGGGGGAAGGACAGGGGCGGAGGAAAGTTGAGCAGGGAGGGAGAGAGCGGGCGTAAGCGTAAGCGGAACAGAAACCGGTTGCTCTTGAGGGTCGAGCAGTTGGAGCGACAGGGTGACGCCGGCAGCGGAAGCATGGGGCAGCAGGGGGATGGGAATGGTATCGCGCAGAATGTCGCCCTTATCCCAGGTGCGAGTGGGATAACGCCCGCCGAGGGGATGACCCAACCAGCCGCCCAACAGTTGGCCGGCCGGGCCGGTCAGGGTGAGATTGATGAGGTAATCCTGGGAGGGGATGGCTTCGGCTTGCCAGACCAGGGTCAAGGGAAGAAACCTGCCCTCAACCTGATGCAATTCATAACCCACCAACGTGACGCCTTTGGCCAACGGGGCGTTGAGCAGATTTTTGGCAGTGGCGGCATCGGGAGTGGTGCGGAGAGGAATGGGCGGGGGAAAATCGGCTTGAATGAGGGCCAGGGCATAAAGGCTGAGCCAGAGGCTAAAGAGGGGGAAGATGATTTTCATCAGATGAAGGCGAGCCAGTATGTTGCCTATTCCGTATTGCGGATTACGGATGGGGGTTTGACCCTGGTGGCCAGAATTGCCGGTTAAGAATTTTTCGTGAAAAGCGGATAAGCCCCAGACCAAAGCCAGGGTGATGGCCGGGAGCGCCGGAAAGAGATGGCGGCCCTGGGCGCTTTCGGCCACGTTTGCCCCGGTAAGGATGAAACGAAGCAGAGGGAGCGGCAGGAAAAAGAGGGGGGTCAGAAAAAAGAGGAGGAGGGATGAAGGCGGCAGTCGGAAGGATGAAGGTTGAGGCCGGAATATTTTATTGACCAGACCAATGACGGCCAGCAGACAAAAAACTGCCAGGCTCCCGTAGGCCCAGGCCGGCAGTTCAATGGCCCCGCCGCCGCCAAAAAGCCCCCAAAACGATTTAAAAAGAGTGACCAGCCAGGCCCACCAATCTGAAAATGAAGGCAGGCTGAACGAAGCCCCGGCCGCAACCTGGCGCAGCGTGGTATCGTGGGTGCTGGAAGTGAAGGCGGCCAAAGAACCGCGCAGCAGGCCCAGGGTTTCAACTTCGTTGAAGTGATACCAGACAAAAGCCGGCCACCACCCGGCGGTTAAAACAACGCCGAGAGAAAAAACACTTAAGGATTGCAGCAATCGTTTGATTTTGGCGGATAGGCTGCCGGTTTTATCTCTCCATTTTTGGCAGGCCAGCCAAAAGCCCCACCCCCCCACCAGGGGACAGAGAGGCAGGGCGTTATATTTTGACATGCCGGCCAGGCCCAGCAGCAAGCCCAACACAAAGGTATGGCTTAAGCCGGGCAGCCGGGGGGGGGGTGGTATAGCCAATAAGGGCCAACAAAATAAGGCCGGTGAGAAAAATGAGCAGGCTGTCTTCGTTGAGCACGCTGCCCACAAAGAGCACCTGGGGCGTAAAGGCTTGCAGGCCGGCGGCGCACGCGGCCAGGCGACGTTGGCCCGTTAACCGCCGGGCGATGAGGTAAGTGGGAATGAGGGCCAGCGTGGAGAATAGAACAGAGACAAAGCGGCTCAGGTGCCAACCCAGGGTGAGGCCCTGCCAGGGCCAGGCTTCGTCGGCGGTGTGGATGAAGGCGGCGCTGGTTTGGCCGTTGAAGGGAATGAGCCGGCGCGGGCTGTCGCCAAAGGATTTGAGCTGGGTGGGCGGCGCATCGCCCACCGCGGCCAGGGGCCGGGCAATGAGCAGATAATAAAGCGGCGGAAAGTCGGCGCGATAATCGGCCTCCCGGCGTTCGGCCAGGGTGGCCGGCAGGCGGCCATGGTTGGCTATAAAACGGGCATAACCCAGGTGGGCCGATTCATCGGGCGCTTCGCCCAGGGGAACCAGGCTGGAATAGGCCAGAGCCAGAACGAGGTGAAGCAGGAGCACGAAGAAAAAAGGGGTATTTAATTTTGCCGTTTGCGGGAGCAAGGTAGTTACTTTCAATGTTTGCAATCCCGGTTTTTGGGGTTATTCAACCCGAATGATGATACTCAAGATAAGGTGATCGTCAAGCGGCCGGCCGTCCTCGGCTAAAACGGGCGTCCGCGCCAGGGTATCGGCCTGGTACCAGCCAACGTGCAGCCGGTAGTCGCCGGAGGGGAGACCTTGAGGGAGGGTCAGGGTGTATTTGTCGGTGATTTTTTCGCCGGGCTGCCAGGCGGTGGTGGGATAGGTACCCCAAACCGGCTGGTTATCCTGGCCGGCCTGGTTAAAGCCATTGGCGGCAATGAGGTGGGTAAAGACGGTGTAAGGTGTAGGGGTAGGGCCATTGGCCTGCCAATAGAGAGAAAGGGTAAATTCATCGCCGGGTTCCAGGGTTAAAAGATGGGTTTTTTCGCCGGGCATGCCGGTAAGGCGAGAGTCGCCTGCTTTATTAAAAATTTGATAACCCCGCAGGCGAACACCGTGGGCAAAGGCGGCCGGTTGGCCGACCAAGGCATTTGCAATGGCGGGGGGGGTGAGGTAGAGGTTGACGTGAAAAACAGGGAAAAAGGTTTGATCAACGCGGTCGGCGTGGCGGTCGAGCCAATTGAGCACGTCGCCCTGCTCGTCAAAACCCTGCCGCAGCAGGGGCAAAAACCAGATGCGACGAAACTGGTTAGCCACGCTTTCAATCTCGGCCAGCCGGGCTGCGGTTGAGCGGTCGCGCTCGTCGGGGATAACGCGGAAGGGTAAGGCAGCGGGACTGTAATAACTCACGGCCGCTTCGGGAAAGTTGGTCAGCATCAAATCTTCGGGGCGGGCGTTGTCGCTCACGTAATGGTGGTACAAATGCCAGGGCGGGGCTTTGGCATAAAGAGGGTTGGTAAAGTAGTTTTGTAGGGCCAAGAGATTAAAATAAAGCAGGGCGGACAGGAGAAGGGGAGAAATAAGGGCCAACGGTCGCAGGGTATGGCGGAGGGTGGATTGCGGCCCGGACGACGGTTTGTTTAGTTGCCACAAGGCCAAAAAGCCGGCGGCCAACAATAACTCAAAGGCCGGGTGAGCCTGGATGAGAAACCGTTCTTTAAAAAATGGCTGGCCAATGGACAGGGCAATGACGCCCAAAACCGGTCCGGCAAAAAACAGGCCCCAAAATGTACCGGTGGTAAAATTCCGCCGCAGCAAGGTGATCAGGCCCATTAGCCACACCGGGGCCAACAATAGGCTGGCCCACAGGCCGCGAGTTGAATCTATGGTGAAGCCGGTGAGCAGGGCGGTGGAGGTCAGGCGCAGGATGTCGGCGGTGGAAAGCACGTCAATGCCGCCGGCAGCCTGCCCCCACAAGTGGGAAGCCAGGTATAGGCCGGGAATGATTAAAAGACCAATAGCCATTTGGGAGGCAAGCCAGGGCCACTTTTGGCTCCAGTATTTTTGGAAATTGAGCAACACAAACAAGCCTTGAAAGGCAATGAAAAAAACAGTGTAGTAGTGGATGTACAGGCAGGCAGTGGTAAAAAAAATGTAAAGAAACCAGGGGAGGGAAAAAGGAGAATTGGGTTTTGCGGTACGTTGGGTTTTGGGGTTGAGGGCCAACCATAAAGCCCACGATGAGAGCAGACCCAGCAGGGTAAAAATGGGATAAGAGCGCAAGTCTTGGGCCAGCCAGATTTGCAAGGGATTGAGAGCCAGCAGGGCTGCGGCCAGCAGGCTGAGGCGAACTGAACGCAAGGTGAGGCGGGCCAGGGTGAATAACGCCGCCACGCTCAACACGCCAGCTATAACCCCGGTAAAACGCATCAGCCAGGCCTCTTTGCCCAGCAGCCACTGCCAGGGATGGAGCAGCAGGTAATAAAGGGGCGGGTGGGGGTCGGTGACGCGCGAAAGTTCCCATAACAGGCTGACGGGCAGGGCAGAGTAGTGGACGGTGGCGGCTTCGTCGCCGCGCAGGGCTTGCTGATCAAGCTGATAGGCGCGCAGAAAAAAGGCGAGCAGGAGAATGAGCAGGATGAGGAAGCGAGCGCGTGAGGCATACTGCGCAATGCGTGAAAAGATACGGCTTACAGTTTTGGTTTTCATCTCCCTTCACCGGCCAGATATTCAGAATTTTATAGTGTTCCAGAAAAGCTTTTGCCGCTGAAACAGATAGCAGGGTAGCAGATGTAGCAGAGTAGCAGATGTAGCAGAGTAGCAAACTTTTTTCTGCTACCTTGCTACTTGCTACCTTGTTTTCTGGACATCTATATTGTTATTGAACTGTAATCAAATTTGGCAAATCAACAAAATCTTGGGGTTGATTTTTTAGCTCCAACCGCCGGCCGGTTTCGGGCTGATACAGGCCCACCCGCAGGGTGTACGGGCCGGGGGGCAGATTTTGGGGCAGGGCCAACGCGTAGGGGTCTATCACTATTTCGTTTACGTCCCACCAGGAGGTGGGGTAACGACCCTGTTGGGGAGGGTGGTCTTGTTGGGCCTGGATGTTGCCCTGGGCGTCGAGGAGGTGGTTGAAGACCACGTAATTGTGGGTGAGGGGGGTCAGAGCCTGCCAGTGCAGTTGGTAGGTGAAGGTTTGGCCGGGCTGGAGCACGGGGAGCGGATCCGCATCTACGCCCAGCAGCGCAAGGCTCTCTCCGGTGGCGGCATCGCTAAACCGGATACCGGCCAGGGGATATTGGGGCGGGGGCGGGGGTTGCCGCCGGACGTGGAATTTGCCCAGAATGATTTTGTCGTCTGGGGTTTCAGCGACGTCTACGGTAACCGGCAAACGTTCCTGTGAAGCGCCGTGATAAAGCCCTACTTCAAAACGATAGACCCCCTCGGGCGCATCGGCCGGGAGGGTAAAGTAGTGACTGCCGGGCACGGCCAGGCCAACGGGCCAGCGGTGGGCGTCGAACAGGAGGCCGGTGAGGGGGGTATTGATTTGGCCGTGACGCCGGCCAGTGGAAAGGTCAAACAGGTGAATGAAAACATAATAATCGCCGTTGATGGGGCGCAGGGCCTGCCAGTGGAAGGAGAGGGTGACGGTTTCGCCCGGTTTGACAACCGGCGGGCTGACCTGATAGGCGCTTAACAGGAGGTCATTATTAAAGTTGGCCCGGATGGATTGCAAGGGCGGGGTTTGGGGCGTAGCCGCAGGCAAAAAAGGGGCGTTGGCCGGGAGGGGGTAGATGTGGGCAAAAGGTTCCTGTTCGCCGTCAAGGATCAGGGCCTGGGGCGAGGTGGTTTGCGTGCGCTGCGAGAGCGTCTCTACCTGGGGCAGGGTGAGCGGGGGAAGAAGATGGGCCACGCCCCGGCCGTTGGCGTTGGGCTCAAGCAAAACAAAGATGGATTCGGCGGTTGAGCGGGCGGGTAAAAGATAAACGGCGGGCCGGCCCGAGGCCAGCAGCGAGTGTAGTTGGGCAGAGTCAATGTTGGTAAGGGTGGGATAGTTAGCTTGCAGGAGAAAGTGAACCACGGTTTCGCCGTAGAACATAAGCGGGGTGAGGGTCAGTTGCCGGGTTTGGCGATTGAGGTATTGGGCCATAACAGCGGGATGGTCGCTAAAATTATTGTAATGGGTGGCCCATACCCAAAAGTAGTTATAGGCGCCGGAGAGTCCGCCGCCGATAAGGAGCAGGAGGGGTAAAAAGGCGGCCAGGGGCAGTGGTTTTAAGACGGGCAGGCGATTGGCTGCTCCGGCCAGAGTGGCCAGGCCAACGGCTGAAATCAGAAACAGGGCCGGCCAGGCCACAATCCCCCGCAAGGGAACGGTTGGCGCGGCCCAATCCTGGATGGAGATCAAAACCGGAAGGGTGCCAATAAGCCACCACAGCAGCAAAAAAAGGGCGGCCGGTTTTTTGAAATGATAAACACAAACCGGCAGGCCAACCAGCAGGCCCAACGCCGATAATAAATTAAGCGCGGGCCATTCCTGGAGCCAGGTGTTGGCCCAAAAATGAACTTGTAATAGCGAAACCAGGTTGCCCGTTAGCGCGGGCAGGGGATGACCGGCGGCCAGAATGGAAATGGCCTGCGTGCGACTGTTAAAGGCCTGCGGATTTTGATAATAATAGAGGATGAGGGGCGTGACCACCAGAACAGCGGCCAGGCTGAAAATCAAAAAACCAATTAGCCTTTCTTTACGATTGGATTTGTTTTTTAACAATTCTATGGCCATAAAAACCACAAATAAAAAAGGTAGGAGCCGGGCGGCCAGGTAAGTGTAAAAGGTTAACCCCAGCAGCATTCCGGCCGCGGCCAACCAAATCCATCGCCGGGAAAAAGGAGGCCGGGCAGCGAGGCTGCCGCCCGCAAACCACCCCCGCCAGAAACACCACACCAGGCCCAAAAGCAGCGGCGGCAATAAAATTGCGCGTAAACTCAAGCGGCTAAAATAGATGTGCCAGTAGGAGATCGCCAGGCCGGCGGCGGCCAGCAAGCTAACGGCCGGCAGGTTGAGGTGGTGGTTTATTTTCTCCGGGAGAAATAAATGATCCAAACGTAGGCGTCGTCCAACCGCATATACCAGGGGAACGGTTAAAGTGGCCGCCAGAACCGAGGCAAGTCTGAGGGAGAAAAAAGAAATGCCGTAAAGCCGGAGGGCTACGGCCTGCATATAAAAAAAGAGGGTCTCGCGGCCAAAGTTGTTTTGCAAAAAGGGCGTGAGCCACTTGAGCCGCATCAACTGGAGCGCATCCAGGCCGTTGGTGGCTTCATCCAGGCTCAAGGAGAGGGGCAGATGATTGAGCTTAATCACCCGCAAGCCAAAGGCCACCCCCATGATCAATGAGGCATAAAGCAATAAACCGATGAAGGATTGCCGGCCAAAGTTGCTCTTTTTAGGCCTGTGTTCGCTTGTCATTCTGGCCGGCCGTGCTTCAGGCTGGCTCTGTTTCATCAGGGTGATGGTCGTTCTCTTCAAGCAAAATTTTGGCCAGCTTTTTGTATGCCTGCGCCCCTTTGTGTTTGGTGGCGTGTTCCACAATGGCCTTGTTGGCTTCCGACGCTTCGGCAAACCGGATGCTTTTGTAAATGATCACGTCAAATACTTTGTCGCCAAACTCGGAGCGAATCTCTTCCAGCACTTCGCGGGCGTGAATGGTGCCGGTGGAGTACATGGTGGCCAGGATGCCGCGCAGTCTCAAGTCGGGGTTCAAACGATCCTGGATCCGGTTAATGGTATCAAGCATCAGTTGAATACCGCGCGTGGCAAAGTGCTCGCATTGCAGCGGAATGATCACTTCCTGGCTGGTGCATAAAGCATTGATGGTCAATAAACTCAAACTGGGGGGACAGTCAATCAACACAAAGTCGTACCAAGAGTTGAGGGGTTCCAGCACGCGGCGCAACACCAATTCGCGTCGAATTTCCGGGATCAACTCTATTTCGGCGGCAGACAGGTCGGCGTTGGCCGGAATCAGGTCCAAATAGGCCTGTACCGGGCTGATCACCCGGCTGATGGGAAAATCATTATCCATCAACACGGTATAGATGGTGTCATCCAGTTCCGCTGCGTCAATGCCCAGTCCGGCAGATAACGCGCCCTGCGGGTCCATATCTACCACTAAAACTTTTTGCTTCATCTGAGCCAGGGCCACGCTCAGGTTAATCACCGTGGTGGTTTTACCCACCCCCCCTTTTCGATTGGCAATGGCAATGATTCGGGTCATTTTTTCCCTTCCTAATTTTGCAAAGATGATGGCGTTTTATTGTTTGTGTTCAACGGCGGCATTTTCACCACAAACTCGGTCAGCCGGGCGTAGTCTATGGCCCCGCGAGAACGGGGGGCGTATTCAAAAATGGTTTTACCCTGGCCCGGCGCTTCCGATAATTTGGTATCAACCCAAATAGGGTCGGCCACCACCGGCCCCATTTTTTTAAGCCCACGCACCACCTGCTGGCTAATTTTGCGACGAGGGTCATAAAGCGTGGGGATGATCAAGCGAATGATGGTTTCCCGGCCCAACATGCGGTTGATGTCTTTGAGATAAGTGACAAATTGTTGAATACTGGATACGGCCAGCATTTCCATTGAGACGGGGATGAATACTTCCTCGGCATAAGCCAGGGTGTTAACGGTAAGCAAAGAAACGGAAGGGGCGCAGTCAAGCAGTTGGTATTCATAACCGGCCAACTCGGCAAACAACTCTTCAAAAATTTCCTCGCGGGCCATTTCCAGAACCATCCGTTGTTGAGCCTTATAAAGGCCAATGTCGCTGGGCAATATATCAAGATTTTTTCTGGCCTTGACTACACATTCGGCGGCTGTGGCCCGATGGGTGAGAATATGGGTGAGTGATTTATCATACTTGTTGACCCCCAAAGCCATAGACACATTGGCCTGAGTATCGGTATCAATGATAATGACGCGGTGCCCGCGCAGGGCCAGCGCCGCGCCCAGGTTAACGCAGGTGGTTGTTTTGCCAATGCCGCCCTTAAAACCAACAATTGCTATTTTACGCATATTGCCTTACTTCTTACCTTTTCCGGCACCTTTAGGGTAAATTAACAACGTACTCATGGTAGTATATCCGCAAATAGTGAACAAAACAAACAACAATCCTGTTTTGGACTACGGCATAAACCATTACTTGATTTTACCAAGCTAAAACAGTTTAGTCAACATAACGTTTTAACAATTAATATTGGAGAACAGCTAAAATACCCTGTAAAACAAAATGCCCTCGCTCAGGGAGGGCATTTTGCCATAGCTTTTGCTAAAAATTTAAGATTGGATTTAGAGTGCCACAATTGCTTCGGTAGGACAAACCTCAACGCAAGTGCCGCAATCGGTGCATTTTTCCGGGTCAATCACAAAAATATCATCACCCTCACTGATTGCTCCTTCAGGACATTCAGGCTCGCAAGCGCCGCACGAGATGCACTCTTCGGTAATTTGATGGGCCATTTTTTAGGTTACTCCTGAATTGATTAATAATTCATTGGCCGCCAAATTGGGAGTCCGCATCTGCCGCCAATGAGAATTTATTCACAACCGCCACATTATAGGGAACAATAAAAAACTGTCAAGTAGGGTACTAATTTATCACCGTTCCAAAATCAACCATTTGCCCTTTTAGCACAGCCTCTACATGGCCCGGCTGCTCCGCCGAAATAATCATGGCCTGCATCGGGGGCATGGCCAGCGTTAAGCGATACATGTCGCGCACTTTGCTGAACATGCCCCCGGTCACGTCTACCCCGTGCGAGCCGCCCAGTTTGGCCTCAACTTCGGCCCAATTATTATGGTCAATATCCTCAATCAACGCTGCCTCAGGATGTTTCAGGGGGTCTTTATCATATACTCCGTCAACCTGGCCGCACAAAATAATCCGGTGGGGCGATAACTCGCGGGCCAGGTTGTCAAACAATTTTTCGGTAGACACAATGCTCATGCCCTGGTTGGCGTCCACGCTCACATCGCCATACACCACCGGCACCAGGCCGTGCTGTAACACCTCTTTGAGGGGGAACGTTTCAAAATACATCAACTGCTCCCCCCGGGTGCGCACGCTGGCCGAGGGTTGAAATTTGATGGCCCTAATGCCTGCGTTTCTAAAAATTTTCATGACCAGGTGGTTCAGTTCGGCCGCCGCGGCCGCCACTTCGGCAAAGCCCCGCCAACTCTCCGGCCCCACCACTCCCCGGTGAGTTTGATACCTGGCCGCCACCTGATGCCCAAACGAACCGGAGCCGTGGCCAATAATCAATTGCAAATCGTCGCCTCGCTCAACCAGGGCGTTTTTTATTTCCACGGCCAATCGTTCAATCACCTCTACGCGCGCCGTAAATGGCTGCGTTTTGTCGGTAATTACCGAGCCGCCCAATTTGAGCAAAATCAGTTCAGCCAATGGATATCCCCTTACTTTCTGCCGCTATCAGCGTTTGGGCTGCTGTTTCCGCCGCCCGGTACACTTCCCGCAGCGATACCCCCTTCTCCTCGGCCACCTGGCGGCAATCATCATACTCCGGCGCGGCTTTGGCCCCTCGCTTGCCCAGGCGCGCAATTTTGACCCGGATCGGGCCGTAAGGCGTGGCCACAGTTTCAATTGAACGGGGCAGGCAATGCCGCGTGACCATCTGCTGGCGGACGCCCAACGTGCTGGTTTCGGCAAGTAAAATCTGCATGAGCGGGTCCACATCAGCAGGTTGGCTCAACACCCGCAGCAACGTGGCCGGGCGATTTTTTTTCATTTGAATGGGCGAGAGGAAAACATCCAGGGCGTTAGCCGCAAAAAGGCGTTCTATCACGTAATCATAAAATTCGGGATTAAGGTCGTCAATGTTTGTTTCCAGCATGGCCAGGGTTTGACTCTTGGTGGGCAGAGGGGCAGCGGTTTCTCCCAACAGCAAGCGCAGCACATTGGGAATGGGCAAATCGCGGCCACCGGCTCCAAAACCGGCGGTGGTCAGGGTCATCGCCGGAAGAGGGCCAAATCCGGCAGCCAGTGAGGAAAGCAGGGCCGCGCCGGTGGGCGTGACCAATTCTACCTCCAAATCGCTGCCCACCACCGGCACGCCTTTCAGCAAACCCACCGTGGCCGGAGCCGGCAACGGAATCTGCCCGTGCGCGCCGGTAACAAAGCCTCGCCCCAAGGGCAGGGGAGAAGCGTAAATTCGCTCAACCCCTAACTCTTCTAACCCCACCAGCGCCCCCACCACGTCCACAATGGTATCCACCCCACCCAACTCGTGCAGGTGCACGTGATCCAGCGTGGCCCCGTGAATCCCGGCCTCAACCTCACCCATCCGTCGAAAAATGGCAATGGCCTGCGCTTTGATGGCCGGGGAGAGGTCGCTTTCTTGCACGATGCCTTCAATATCCGGCAGGTGGCGCGCCGGCGCGTCATCTTTGACCAGCACGTCTACTTTGGTGGCGCTGAAGCCGTTTTTGTTCACCCGGTTACAGCGCAGGTCAAAATCATCCAGGTGAAGCGCGGCCAATCGCTCGCGCAGCGTGGCCTCCGCCAAGCCCGCATCAAGCAACGCTCCCAAAATCATATCGCCGCTGGCCCCGGCGATGCAATCAAAATAGGCTAATTTCATTATCTTTTTCCTTGTATCCGCCGCAGAATCAAATGGGCATATAATCCCGCGCCAAAGCCGTTGTCAATATTCACTACCGCCACGCCCGAAGCGCACGAATTGAGCATGGAAAGCAAGGCGGCCAGGCCGTTGAAGCTGGCCCCGTAACCCACACTGGTGGGCACGCCGATAACGGGGCAGGAGACCAGCCCGCCAACCACGCTGGTCAAGGCCCCTTCCATGCCGGCCACGCTGATTATCACCTCGGCCTTAAACAATAACTCCCGCTGGTCTAACAGGCGATGCACTCCGGCCACGCCCACGTCGTAGGCTCGTCTGACCCGGCTGCCCAGGAATTCGGCGGTTTGGGCCGCTTCTTCAGCCACGGGCAGGTCAGAAGTGCCGCCACTGACGACCAGTAGATAGGGCGGGCGCGTCCTCAAGCGGCGGGTCAAGATCGCGGCGGACCAGGGTGAGCAGGCGCGAGGTCGCATCGTAACGGGTGTGGGGCACTTTGGCTTGAACCGCCTCGGCCTTTTCCGCAGAGGCCCGAGTTGCCAAAACGCGATCGTGGTGCCGGCCCAGTCGCTGCAAAATGGCCACGATCTGCTCAACGGTTTTGTTTTCGCAAAAAACAACCTCGGGCAAGCCCTGGCGCAGGGCGCGATGCATGTCCAGGCGGGTATGGCCGATGTCTTCATAAGGCAACCCGCGTAATTGTTCCAGGGCCTGGGCTACGGTAATTTGCCCGGCCTGTACTTCAAGCAGCAGTTGTTCAATCCTGTTGACGTCCATTGGCCGACGTGATGACCTCGTTCAGACTGCCGGAGCGGAAACCGGCCAGGTCGAGAGTGACATAGGCGTAACCCACCGCCTTAAATTTTTCCACAATCAACTGGCGATAAGCCAGAAGCAGGTCAAACTCTTCCGGCGGCACTTCAATCCGGGCAATCTGGTGGTGGTGGCGCACCCGCATGCGGGGGAGCCCCATTTTTTTTAGAATGAGTTCAGCCTGTTCTACCTGCGAGAGCATGGGCAGGGTGATAGGGGTATGGTAGGGAATACGCGAGGCGAGACAGGCTGCGGCCGGTTTGTCCCAATTGGGCAAGTTAAAGTTACGGGCCAATTCCCGGATTTCGGCTTTGCTCAAACCAACCTCTTGCAACGGACTCCGCACTCCCTGCTCTTGCGCGGCTTGACGGCCAGGGCGATGGTCGCCCACGTCGTCGGCGTTGGTGCCATCCAGCAGGTAACGATACCCCTGGCCCCGGGCGTATGTTATCAAGGTATCGTAAACCTGGTTTTTGCAAAAGTAGCAGCGCAGAGGGGTGTTGGCCAGGTAACGAGGGTCTTCGGTTTCGTGGGTGTCAATGGACACGTGGCGGGCGCCAATTTGCCGGATAATGGCCTCGGCCTGTTCGCGCTCGTCGGTGGGCATGCTGGCCGAGACAGCGGTTAAGGCCACGGCCCGCTCGCCCAGCTCATCGTGCGCTACCTTGAGCAGCAGCGTGCTGTCCACCCCCCCGGAGTAAGCGACGGCTACGCTTTCCATGCTGCGCAGGAGTTGTTTGAGTTGTGGTAATTTATCGGTCATGGGCCTCCTCAACCAGGGGATTATGCCTTAAATTGGCACGGCTGGCAAGAGCCGGAGGCGGAAGCACAAAAAGCAGCCGCGAGTGGGGAGGTTGAACGACGACGAAAGAAGCTCATTGGTCGTTGGCCGTTTACCGGCTAAGGGCTTAAGATAAAGGAGAGCAGGGCCGGTTTGACATCCAACAGGGAATGAAGCCGGGGAACCAACTGTTGAAATCCGACACCGGCCAACAGGGTGAGGGCCGGATTTTTGGTATGTTTGGGGATGGTCCAATCTTCAAAATTGCCGTGGTCGCTAACTACCAGTAAAAGGGAACAACGCCAGTCTAACTCGTCCAAAATACCGGCCAGAAAGTCATCCAGTTTGGGCAAAATTTGCAACGATTCAGCCCGCTTCTGTTTGTGGCCCAGCCAGTCGGTATACCAAAATTCAAAAAAGGTAAGGGTGTGTTCTTGGGCCAGGCAGGCAAATTGCCGGCCGGCCTGGCGAGGATTCACCGCCGGCAATTCAACGTCCGGCTCCGGCCAGTATTCGTTGCTCAAAAACGCGGAGAGCGCCCGGCCCCGGCGCAAATCCTCACTGCTGCGGATTTTGAGGTTAGCCAGGTACGCCGCCTGGGTATTGGCGCTTAACCGGCCCTTGCCCCGCCGGAGGCGGTCCAGAAAGCGGGCGGGATAGGCGTTGGCGTAGGCCACCGGCCGGCCGGCCTCTAAAAGGGTTTTGAAAATATTGTCCCGGGCCAACATCTCTCGCAAAGCTTGGTTGGGGTAGGGGCCATAATGTTCTCCCAGGGCCGCGGGCGCGTTGCGCCCCGTGAGAATGGTGGTTTGGCCGGTAGCGGATTGGGGCAGGCCGGGCACACCAAGAAGGGCGTCCAGGCCCAACAGGGCGGCTTGGTTGGTAACGGCGCCGGCGGCGTTGCGCGTTAAATGCGGCACATTTAACAACGCCCGGAAGCACGGCAGGTCAACGTGCATAAAGGGGTTGGTTTCAGGATTGGCCTCTCCTAAACCAACCCCATCCAAAAAAAGCACCGCCACAGATTTTTCCATGGTCAGGCCACCGTTTTCACGGTGATCTCCAGCCCCCGGCCAAGCGGCACGGTAACGCTCTCCAGGTGGGGATGGTTTTGCACGTAGGTTACATAATCCAACAATTCATCCTGGTGAGAAACAACGTTATCGGCCACAACCAGGGCACCAACATTCAACCGTTTGTAGACCACGTCAAAATAGGTTTCGTACTGGCCTTTATTGGCGTCAATAAAAACAAAATCAAGCGGTTCCTGGCGATGGCGCAGCAATTCGCGGGCATCGCCGGTTAGCACTTGCGCGTAAGCGTCCATCTTGGCCCGGCTCAAGTTGGCGCGGGTTTTATCGGCCCTGGCCGGGTCAAGTTCACAGGTAATTACTTTGCCGCCGCTAAACGAGGCCGCGTAGGCCAGCCACAGGGTGGAGTAACCCACGCTGCTGCCAATTTCAACCAGGTTTTGGGCTTTGTTTGCCACAGCCAGGGTAAACAATAATTTGGCCGCGTCAGAGTCCATCGCCTGGATGCGCCGGGTCGGGGGCAAGTTTTGGGCGCGTTCCTGCTGATCCTGTCTTTCGAGTTCGGTCAGAACGTCAAACAGTTCTTGATCCATAGTTTTCTCCTTTGGGTGTGGATGGGGGATACTATACGTGAGGCCAATGAAGTAGGCAAGTATTTCTACGGGTAATAACCGCTTAGGCGTAAGGCCGCCGGGGAGCTGTTGGCGGAGTGTTGCGTGGTGAGGGGGGGCGTGTTGGGTATTGTGTATTGCGTAAAGGGCATGGAGAGCCTTGCATAATTTGTTTGGGAGTCACACTCCCGATGTCATTTCGAGCCGCAGGCGAGAAATCCCCAGAAGTGGGCTTTGAGCCGAACCTGGCTGGCAAAAAGACTGCTTTTGGACTTGACTTGTCTTCTAACAGTCCCTTTTTTCTGGAAGTTGGGAGAGATTTCTCGGCCTATGGCCTCGAAGCAACAAGCAAGGAGGCTGCTGCAATTGCTCTCAGGTTATAAGTGAAATTTTTAACTATGCAAGACTCTCCAATTTTGGATATAAAGAGGCGTTAAGATTTTAACCTTTCTCCCCCGCATTTCCCATTGCCCGATGGCGTGTCGGTGTTATATAATTAAAGTATGCAGTGGCTTGTTGATGGACACAACTTGATTGGCCAGATGCCCCATCTCCAACTGAATGACCCGGATGACGAAGAGAAACTACTGGCGTACCTGCGCCGTTACCGGGCCAGAACCGGCCATAAAGTGACCGTTATTTTTGACCCCGGCCAGACCTATCAACCCGGCCAAAAGCTGAAGCAGGGCGGAATTACCGCGCAATTTGTCTCGCCGGGCCAGAGCGCGGATCAAGCCCTTATCCGGCGTATCCGCAAAGTTAGAAATCCTCAGGCGGTGATGGTGGTTACGTCTGACCGGGCGGTGGAGCGGGCCGCGCGCCAGGCCGGGATACGGGTGGTCTCATCGGCTGAGTTTGCCCGGCAATTGTTAGCCTTGTCCGTTCCACCGGCTGCGCCGGAAGAGCGCAGGGCTAACATAAGACTTTCACCCGATGAGGTAGAAGAGTGGCTGGCTATCTTCAGCCAGCGCAGAACGTGAATCCTGATAAATAGGCAGCCTGGTCTAAAGATAGCTTGATTTTGTTTGTGCAATACAGACCCGGAATTTTAACAAAACAAATGACTGAATTTTCAAACGATAAACCGGACCTCATCGCCCTTGAACAGGAAAATGCTCGTTTGCGCAAGTACAGCCAGCTTTTGGCCAATCGGCTTGAACGAAAGATTCAAGAATTGACCACGGCCAATGAGGCTCTGGCCCACACCGACGCCATGAAGTCCCGTTTTATTAACATGGCCGCCCACGAACTGCGCACGCCCTTGGCGGCGCTGCGGGGTTATCTCAGCGTCCTCACCAGTCCCGGTAGCAAATTTATAGCCAATGCCGATGAAGCCACCCTGGAACTTATTGACGGCGTTATTACCGGCATTGATCGCCTGCAAGGGTTGGTGCAGGATATGCTTGATGTGACTCGGATTGAGGCCGGAACGTTACAGCTCAAACACGCCCCGGTTCAGTTGTCGCTCATCTTTGAGAAAATTCTGAAAGATTTTAGAAAAGTGGTGGCCAGGCGGCGGCAAACTTTGCTCATCGGCGAGGCTAATCACGTGCCGGTGATGTGGATTGATGGCGAGCGCGTTACCCAGATTTTGCGAAATTTGGTGAGCAATGCCGTTAAGTACACCCCGGATGGGGGCGTTATTGAGTTGACGGCCGACTTGATGGCCAGTGATGATAAAAATAATAAGTTTGTAAAAATAACCGTTACCGACAGCGGCGTGGGCGTGCCTCAAGACCAACAAAAGCATATCTTTGAAGGTTTTTATGAGGTGCGCGAAATTGAGCTGCACAGCACCAGCAAAACCGATTTTATGGGCGGTGGGGCCGGCCTGGGCCTGCCGATTGCGCGGGGGGTGGCCGAGGCGCACGGCGGCTCGTTGTGGGTGGAGAGCCCCGTCTATGAACCCGCCCAATATCCCGGTAGTAAATTTCACCTCATTTTGCCTTTGGGGGAGGCCCCTAAAGGCTAAGCCCATTTTGACAACCTGCCCCTATACCTCTATCATACCTCTGCAATTAAGTCTATTGGGGCGCGTCCCAAAATTTTGGCGGTAGGGGCAGGACATTGTCCTGTCCCTACTCTATGACCTAAAAATTGGGATAGCCCCGTCCATTGCTGGAGTTTTTTTTGAGTCTCAATCAATGGTTGGGTGACCTGCCCAAAGATAAACGAAATATCTATTTTGTGCTTCTGGGCATTATTATTGTGACTATTCCGTGTTATTGCCTGGGTATTACCTTTTTAGCTTCAGCCCCGCCAGCCGAGTTATCAACCCCAACCCCTTTTGGCTTTACGTTTACGCCAACCCCAACTCCAACCGTTCAAAACACGCCGTCGCCTACGCTGACCATTATTGAGTCCGAGCCAAGCAATACCCCCACCCTCACCTTAGAACCAACCCCCACTCAATCGTTCCCTACCGCTGCGCCATCTGATACCCCCACCTCTGTTCCGCCCACCGCCACGCCTTCACCCACCAATACCATACCACCCACCTCTACCCCAACCGGCACTTTAACGCCAACCAGCACTGCCTCGCCCACGCCCACGGTAAATGCTGCGGCTACGGCTACGGCCGTGGCGGCTACCGCCACGGCCGTTGGCAATGCTACAGCTGCCGCGATCACAGCCACCGCGGCTGCCAATGCTACCGCCGCGGCCGCCGCGGCTACCGCTACCGCCGCCAATGCCACGGCCGTGGCGGCCACGGCCACCGCTGCCGCCAATGCTACGGCTGTCGCGGCCACCGCCACTGCTGCTGCCAATGCTACTGCCACCGCTGCTACTGCCACCGCTGCTACTGCCACCGCTGCTACTGCCACCGCTGCCGCCAATGCCACCGCTACGGCTGCCGCGGCCACGGCCACCGTTGCCGCCAATGCCACCGCCACGGCTGCTGCCGCTACCGCCACCGCAGAAGCAGACACTGCGGCCACGGCTACTGCTGTCGCCGCTACCGCCACTGCCTCCGCAGAAGCCACAACCGAAACAGGCGGCGGTCCCTAACCATTAAAATTGGCTCTTGGTTTACCATAATAAAAAATTGACAAGGGTATGCCTGTCTGCTAAAATAGTGCACAGAAAAGTTAATACTCGACTTTTGCATTGACATAATGAACATTAAAAACAGCATAAACGAACGAAACTGCGTTGTTCTTTTTGGGAGCAAGCAAAG